>DASYEA010000950.1:0-2241 GCA_036499265.1 Schlesneria sp.
TCGATTGCGGCAAATAGTCGTTCTTCGAAGACGAGTGCCATCGCCGCAGTTTCTTCATCGACCGCGAGTTCTGCCAGTGGTTTCAAGTCACTCAGCCCCAACGAGTCGAACAGCGTTTTCAGCATGTAGTGCTTTTCACGTGGTGTAAAATAGGTGAAGGCCAGTCGTAACGACGGCAACGCCGATTGGAAGTCCTCTGAAGCAAACTCCAGGAGTAACTGGTCGATCGCCTGGACCAGGTGAGGATTTCGCTGGGCCACTTCGCGAGCGAGTGCGAACAACCCGTTCAGGAAGTCACCGAGATGCTCCGCGTTTGCGAAAAGTAACAGTCGCTCCAGGATGCTTTCTGATGTGGATTCGCCCAGCGTCCACAGCATGCCGGCCGCAGCGCCACGCAATGACGGTAACTTGTCGGTGGCCTGTTCCACTCGTGTCAAGACTGCCACGTACTCGTCGCGATTAAGTTCCAAGCGATCCGACCCACGTTCGTAAGTCTCCTGCAGAGCCCGCATAGCCGCGATTAATTTACGTTCATCACCCGTGGTGCCGAGTGACTCCAGTAGCCACAGTGCTCGATGAAATGCTTCGATCGCGACGGCACCAATTCGTGGATTCCGGGCGGTGCCGAAGACTTCGTCGTGGCAAAACAGATAAAGCAGATGTCCGAGTGCCGCTGCCAGGTCCAGAAAATTAGGCTCGCGGCGGATCAGCGTTTCAAGTTGGCTGAGCAGGCGGTCTGATAAGCCGTGAACATCGGCGCGAGCAGCCGTCACGAGTAACTCGGCTGCGAGCTTGGCTTCGTGTTGATGCTGCTCGGCCAGTTCAAGCAACTTGGTGGCGGCCGCTTCGGCGAGTGTGGCACCATACCGGGCCGCTTCGACGCAGGTGGCGTCATACTCATATCGCCACTGGATCTCCCAGGTTTCCCACAGGCGGGTCAAGTCCTTGCGTGACAGAAAATCGGTCCCCCCCTTCAAGCTGAATCCTGCCAACTCAAGAACAGAGATGCGATGCAAGAGCCTGCTCTTCGCCAAATCATTTGAGTCGAGAAGATTCAGTTCAACTGTGTTTCGCGAGTTTGTCGGCTCCAATCCCGCCGCGACCAGTCGATTCTGAATGTCGACGACCAATGGAGGTCGTCGCGTTCCTTCCGCCAGTTGTCCGCGCTTGTCCCCTCGCAACACACGATGGACCGCATCGAGAAATGGCGAGAGACAACCGAACTCGAGTTCGTCTTTGATCAATGCACTGGTGACCGCATCCACCAGATCACTTCGCCAGACATGCCGACGACCTCGCAATGCGGCCAGCGTGCAAGCCGACGTTTCCACCGCAATCAAGTCGGCGGTGCTGACAACCTGCTTGTGGTCACGCAATGACAATGCCAACTCGGCCAGCAGAGGCCTGTGCCCGAATGGCTTGCCATGCGATTGGGCCTGCCAGACATGGTCATAGAATCCCGGATTCGGCATTCCCGCGTTGTAGCCGGTGAGACTATCAAGCCGCTCGTAGGTGTAGGCGGTTAATGCGATCCCTCGATCAGTGACCTTCGGCGGAGTGATTGCTGAGTCATCATCCGACACTGACGGGTTGAGTTCAGATTCCTGCGGCTGATGATCGATCGTAGTCTCCAATCGCTGCACGAGCGCGGAACTGTGGAATCCCCCGGTCACCACCAGGATCCGCCCTTCGAACTCAGCCATCGCTCGACGTATTTCGTCAGCCATATAGGCTTCGCGTCGCAAATCAGACTGTCGTGGTGCATCTTCCCACACGCGAACATTTGTGCAGAACGAGTGAACGCGGCGAAGGAACTCGTGCGGACTCAGGATTGGCTCGGCTTCAATCAGCTTATCCCAGAGATCGTCAAACGATTCGACCTCAAGACGCTCACACAGCAGATTGACATAACGACCGCGCCGCAGTTCCGCGTCGGCATACCGATGAGTCATGTCGTCGATGTCCGCGACATCGACCCAGGGGAGGTCGATGAAACGGACTTCCGCTGCAATCGTTTCGGCAGCCCGCATGGCCTGCCATTCGGGCGAGTATTCGCAGAACGGATAGAAAGCGCCGCGTCGCCGACCGGTGTCGTCACCGAAATAGCTATAGATCGCAATCGGAAGGCGATGAGTCAGTCGTAGCTCATCCAGGTGGGCGTTGTAGTCGCTGGGCCCTTCAATCAGCACTGCGGCCGGTCGAAGATCGAGAATCAGTTTCGACACCATCGCCGCACACATC
>DASYEA010000951.1:0-2359 GCA_036499265.1 Schlesneria sp.
AAGACCGGCGTTCCCAAGCTGGAGCTTGGGAACGAGATTAAAGCGATGTCGTGCCTAAGTGATTGTCTCGACGAATCCGCGTCTCATCTGGTGAGACGCCGGGCGTGTTGTTAATCTCCGATTCTTGCTGAGGGCCACGGCACTCAGTCTGTCAGACTCGCCGGCTGGTGGAGTCGGAAAGAAGAGAACAACAATGCCGCCATTCCAATTGACGCCCGATCAAATTGCGTCCTTCGACGCGAAAGGCTATCTGGTCGTCCCTGAACTGCTGGATCCGACAGAAATCGGACTGTTGCGAGACATCGCCAAGGCGGATCACGCTCTGGAGCGGGATGCCGGTCGTCGAGCCGACGGCGAAGGGGGGGCGGTCAAACTGGTTGTCCGGAACGACCTGCCGGACGATACGATCTACGGAGCCCTGGTTCGCAGTCGGCGGATTGTCGACGCCATGCAGCAACTGCTGCGTGACGAAGTCTACCACTACCACCACAAGATGATCCTGAAGGAAGCGCGCGTCGGCGGGGCGTGGGCGTGGCATCAGGACTATGGTTACTGGTATGGCAATGGCTGCCTGTTTCCCGACATGGGAAGCTGCATGATCGCCGTCGATCGTGCCACGAAGCAGAACGGTTGCCTGCAGGTTGTGAAAGGGTCACATCGGCTGGGGCGAATCGATCACGGCAAAGTCGGTGATCAGACGGGGGCCGATCCCGAGCGAGTTGACGCCTGTTTGCAGCGACTGGAACTGGTCTACTGCGAACTGGAACCGGGCGCGGCGATCTTCTTTCATAGCAATACACTGCATCGCTCGGATCAGAACAAAAGCGAGGATCCTCGCTGGGCGTTTATTTGCTGCTACAACACGAAGCACAACGATCCCTACAAAGAGTCGAAGCATCCTCGATACTCGCCGCTGGCCATCTGGGACGATTCTCGGGTGAGCGATATTGGTCGCCAGCAATGGCAGCAGATGAACGGTTAGGTCAATCTTCGCCCAAGGGCAGTGCGTTCACCGCAAGCCGATCCGATGACACTCTGACGAGCGACGACAGGCGACTGTCTCTTCAGCGACCGAACCTTGGCCACTTTTGCTGGGCATCGACATCGCCCGTGGTAATCTCTGGCTAATTTCTAACGATTTGAGCAGCGCCGATAGAACGGCGGTCGGAAGTCGCTCAAATCTTCTTCACATCCATCCGGCGGGCATGGTCTATGCAATAGTGATTTGATTCCGGGCCGCACCAAGATGCTCTGCAATTTAGAAAGAGTGGCAATCAAATGAAAAAATGGCTCTTCACGATGGGATTGGCGGCAACCACGGCTCTATCGACATGCGTTACCGCACCGGCAATTGCTGCGGACGATTCGAATATCACCGCGTACCAATCGCATGACTCTGCCTACTTGGGCGTACTGGTGATGCCGGTACATCCTGGATTTGCGTCGCATCTGAAGGGGGCACTCAGTCGCGGACAGGGATTGATGGTGGCGGAAGTGGCACCCAACTCTCCGGCGGCCAAAGCAGAGATTAAGGCTCACGACATCTTGCTGACCTATGACGATCAAAAGCTGTTCTCGGCGGAACAAATGGCGAAGCTGATTCACTCCGACGATCCCGGCCGACAGGCAACGATTGGACTTATTCGCGATGGCAAGTCGCAGAAGGTTCAAGTGACCTTGGCGAAGCTGGATCATCGAGCTCACAACGAGTGGATGCAGTTGATGGAAGAGCAGGCGATGCATCAAGCTCATCCACGACGCTTCGAACGTCAGGCCGAGCGGCAACAAGCGAGCGAACCGGAATGGCAAAGCTTCGATTCGTTGACGGTGAAGAAGCTGGGCAAGGATAAATTTCACGTCGATGTCGAATACCTCGGCAAAGACAACCAGCCTCAGAAGCACCAGTTCGAAGGATCTCGCGACGACATTCGCAAACTGATTCGCAGTGAGAAAGATCTGAAGCCCGCAGAACGCGCCCATCTTCTGCGCAGCCTGAACATGAGTACAGGCGACGACGACTCGGCGGCCGCGGATTCACCCCGCGCGAATGATCAGAAGGAAGGGACGTAGGCCCGTACCACAGCGACACTCACCTCTGCAGCAGTAAGTCTGACGGGAACATTGTCCATCGCAACAGGAAGGCCTCATTCCGTGTAGCGAATCGCCTTCATGTTGCTAAGGTCGCCAAGACCTTGGGCGAAAATCCATGTGCTAACAACGTCAGATGACGCTCAACCCAAGGTCTTGGCGACCTTGGCGACAGGAAAGCCGAGGTTCCGCCGGTTGTGTCATGCACTCTCAGCAAGAACTCTTTTCGTCTTCCAATTTGCAATTTGCATTTCGCAATTTGCAATGTCCC
>DASYEA010000952.1:0-6738 GCA_036499265.1 Schlesneria sp.
TATAGAGGACGAGATAGACCAGGCCAACCCAACCGGCCCGTGTTCGCTGTTGCCACAGTCCGATGACCGCGATCACGGCCATCAACAGACTGATAGCGGCAGCGAAGACACCAAACCCCTGCAGTGACGGTAAAGTTCCCACAACCATCGGGGCATAAAATGGTTGCTCGTTCGTTAGCCCTGGCAGCAGCACACCAGGAAAGGCAGATGCGTAGAAGGCCAATGTCCGCAAGGCTTCGGCAATGACATGGAGCAACCCATGCTCTTGAATCGATTGCACCAGCGAGCCGGCGTAGTTACTGCCGCCTGCGATTCGACTGCGCCAGGCCAGCCAACCCAACCCAGCGATCGCCAGCATCACAGCGGGCAAGAAAGCCCAGCGTCGGAGTTTCGAGAGACTCCACAGACCGGCCGCCACGACGAGGGCGACCCCCACCGTGCGAATGATGGGCGTAAAGGCCAGAGCCGCGAACGCCATCACATAGTAGAGCCACCGCGAACCGCTCTTGGACTGGTCCCAGCGTTCCAAGCCATACAAGACGAGCAGGATCCCAAGGGCATAGGGAACTTCGGACAAGACTTCAGTCGAGAGCGACAGTAATAGCGGGCTGGTGGCGGTCAGGGCGACCATCATCGGCCCACTCCATCCACCGCGCGTCGACGAGGCAATGGCATGGACCGCCAGCAAGAGCAGGGCTGCCAAGCCAAGGACTACGCACTTCGCAGCCACGACGTCGTAAGGGCGGAACTTGAGTACAGGAACGAGCAGCGCGGGGAGTCCCGGCGGTCGCCATGTGTAGAGCGGAGCCCCTGGCGTATCGATCGCCCGGTACTGGCCAGAATCCGCCAACGATTGGGCGTAGATCAAATAACGAGGGCTATCCGGATTGAGCAGATCGCAATCGTTCAACCGTGACCAGCCCGCTGCGATGAATCCCAATGTCAACATGAAGGTGGTGACATGTTGCCAAATAGAAACATGCCGTTCCGCTACGTCCGCGTCGACGATCTGATCCGTCATCTGTGAATGCCATCTAGAAACCCGCAAATGCTAAGCACAATCAGTCCTGCGAGCACTCGGCAAGCGAGCTCAGACAAGACCGGACAACACAGGAGATAGCAAGAGACGTTCCAAGAGACTTTGACAGCGAGGATTTGACGATTTCGCGAGTCAAATGGCCCTGGGCTCGGGGCTAGTGATCCTCAGGACACAACGAAAGCCAACATCGGTAAAACCGCGACCGATTTCACGGCCTTGACGCGACCATGCCGACCAATCGGCGCCGCCGCCTTTGACGACTCGCTGATTCGCAACCAACGACTTCTTGGGACCACCCCAATTGTGAGGTGCCTCTCCACTGGTGCCGGCCGCTTCGCGATAGGCCTGATCAGAATACTGGTCGTTACACCATTCCCTGGCATTCCCCGCGAGGTCATAGATGCCATAGGGGCTCACATCACTGGCGTAGGAGCCTGCCAGCGTGATAGTGTCGGGTGTTCGCTTGTGGGGCCAGATCGCTCGACCATCTCCCCATGGCGTTCTAAAGCTATGCGGCCCGCGAGCCGCTTTTTCCAGTTCCAATTCCGTCGGAAGGTCCATTCCTGCCCACTTCGCGTAGGCTTGAGCATTTCCCCAAGGAACCCCCAACACGGGCGTGCGAGGCGGGGCAGTGGGGTTCAGTGTCGTCGGAATGGGCCTCTTCTTTTCTTTCATCTCATGCCGATAGGTCTCGAATTGCTCGACGGTGACCTCGAAGACCTCCAGATAATACGTATCGAGATGCGCCGAGAATTCTGGCTGCGATTCCGATGGTCCGCTGTTGGTCCCGAACCGAACGACCCCAGCCGGCACAAGCGCCAAAACGGATGATGACTTCGTATTGCGAATTCGCAGGGGGAGGCCATCGTCAGAAAAACCGGCGTCGGGCAGGACTTCAAAACCCGCAGGGAGTTTGAACCCTTGCTTCAGTTGCCCCTTCACATTCGTCGCTGCCGCAGTAACCGTCATCCGAGTCGAATCGACGCCGCGCGAACCAGATTCGACCTGAAACAGATCGGAGGAATTCGTCGCGGGGACGTCGACATCATTGGTGACGCTGATGGCCGACACGTCGAAGACGGATCTTGGGTCTGTTCCGGGGGGTAATGGTTTCGCCGGAGTCGATTTCTGGTTCGCTCCCTTCGGTTTGCCAGCGACATTAGGACCGGGTTTGACTGGAGCAGGCGCGGCCATGGGATTGGGAATCGTGGCGGGAATTATCTTGGGTTTCGCGCTGGGCTTGGGCGTGCCGCTCCCACAGCCAATGCACAATACCAGAGCAATCGCACTCGCACAGTACGGGCGTGTGATTTTCAACCCATTTCGAACGTGCAGAAAAAGCTGCGAGAGTCGCATCGCGTCACTTTCTACAAGACGGTTCTGGAACGATCGGAAGCGCCGATGGGCGTTTCCCGATTCCCATTACTTTGGTTGATCGAGTTTCACTTTGAGTGGAACTTCCCGCTTTTCACGAACGACGACGACTTCCACCTCGTCGCCCCCTTTGAACTTTCGCAATGCCGCGTCGAAGTCGTCGAGGTTCGCGACAGGATTACCGCCAAACTTCACGATCCGGTCCCCACCTTTAAGTCCCCCCTTTTCAGCAGGGCTTCCAGCAGCGGCACCGCTGATCGCATACCCGGGCTCTTCATTGCCGAACTCGGGTATCGAACCAAAATAGGGACGGCTGCCGCCACGGGTCGGGTTCGCGGTTCCCTTCACCTCGACATACTGTGGCCGTTCGGACGTTTCAATCGTCGATTCCGCGACCTTCTGAATCAAATCGACGACGCGAGCAATTCCGTCGAAATTGAGGCGATCCCAATCATCTGTGGGTTTGTGATAATCGGGATGCTCACCAGTGAAGAAGTGCAGCACTGGAATTTTCTTCGCATAGAACGACGAATGATCGCTCGGCCCGAAGCCTTCTGGCTTGAAGATCAGCTTGAAGTTATCGTCGCTATTGAACTGCTTGAGATCGGGCTCCCAACGAGGGCTGGTGCCAGTGCCGTAGACGATCAACTTGTTATCGTCTTTCAGGCGACCCACCATATCCATATTCAGCATTGCCACGGTCTTTTCCAGTGGAAACACCGGCTCGCGGCAGTAGCGAGCAGATCCCAGCAGGCCCATTTCCTCACCCGTAAACGCAATGAAGACGATTCGACGGGCAGGCCTCTTGATCTTGGCGGCCTCGGCAAACCGGCGAGCCAACTCGATCAGAGCAACGGTCCCCGAAGCATTGTCGTCAGCCCCGTTGTGTACTTCCGTTGATCCTGGCGCAAGCGACCCCACGCCTCCGCGACCGACGTGGTCATAGTGAGCCCCAATCACTACGGTTTCGTCAGCTAATGGCCCCTCGCCGTCAATCACGCCAATCACATTGGAGACTTCGGTCTTCACCTTTTCCATCGACAATGCACCACGGGCTCTCCAACCTGGTACAACCGCCGTTCGCGGCTTGAAGTCCTGGTCGATCGCGGTTTCCAAGTCTTGCAAATTAGTCCCCAACGCGGCCAGTAACTTGTTGGCCGTCTTCTGGGTGATCTGCAGAGCAGGGGGGAGCGGCTTTGAATCACCGTGACCGGCATACCCAAACTTCATCAAACCATCATCACTCACGGACTTCCCGGCGTCTCGAACTGACTTCATCTGGTTGATGAGCGCCGTCAGCTTATTGCGGGCTTCTTTCATCTTCTCGCCGTCAGTTGTGTCTGTCTCGACGAATGCCTCGGCCGATGTCGCGACCTTTTCATTGGCAGCAGCAAGGTCTTCGCGTCGTTTCTCAACAGCCTTGCGAGCGGTATAGGTGTCGTTCACGAACAGAACCGCCACCGCCTTATGTGCGGCCGCTTGATTCATCTTCGATTTCAAATCTTGATGTCGCAGGAAGGAATGAGCGGATTTCATATCCGATTGTCGTGGGCTGCGCCGCATGACGATGAGCACCTTGCCTGCCGCATTGACTGCAGCGAAATCGTCGTAGCCGTCATCTGTCGCTTCGATGCCGTATCCACAGAAAACCACATCTCCTTCGAAGGTCCCCGTACCCGCGAACGAGCAAGCTTCGTAGTCCTCGCCCATTTTCAACTCGATGACTTCGTTGTTCGGACCGAGCAGTTGTAGAGAATTCCGTTCGGTCAGCTTGGCTCCGGTCGTCAGTTCGAATTTCTGGAACGCCCCGCCATCAACGCGGTCCACGGCAAGTCCGGCCTTGGCGAACTGGTCTCGAACGAAACCTGCGGCCACGGTCAAGCCGTTGGTTCCGACCCCGCGACCTTCTAGTTCGTCGGAGGCCAGGTACTTGGCATCGTCCAGCAGACGAGCCTTCACGTCAGGCAGTGCATCGCCCAGCGTCGGGAACGTTCCCGCGAGCAGCAGAACAACCAGACTAAAACCGACAGCAGCCGCACGCAGCATAATGGAGTTCTCTTAGTTAAGGAAAATCGCGTCCCTGATATTGTAGACGCCCGGCGTGCGAACGTGAATGGACGAGGCGATTTGCGACAAAACGTCGCTTTGCGGAATTCCGCAAACTCACTCGATTCTCGCCTGCGCGAGAATGACCGTTGGAATCATGCTGTGCTTCACATTAACTTCATGACTCCGACTATGCTCATGGCCTTGAGTTCACACCACGATCAGGAGCTTTGACGATGAGCCAGCTTTCGCGACGAGAATTATTGATGAAGTCGAGCGCTCTGTTGGCGCTGTCACCTGTTGCTCTGGAACTACTTTCATCCAGTGCATCGGCGGCGGATCCTTACGCCGACGGCGTTCTTGTCGATGGTGAACCTGCCGCGATGCAGCCTGGATCATTTAGCATCGTCGTCCTGCCCGATACGCAAAATTACAGCGAGAAGCACCCGGACATCTTCCTCAGTCAGACGAAATGGATCATCGATAACCAACAGTCGCGAAATATTGCCTGCGTCTTGCATCTGGGTGATATCACCAACCACAACACCATCCCGGAATGGGAGAACGCGGTGGCTGCGATGAGCCTTCTGGACGGCAAGGTCCCCTATTTCATGGTGCCAGGTAATCACGACTACAGCGAAAAGGGCGGATGTAAAGACCGGACGACGCGATTAAATGACTACTTTCCGGTCAAGCAATTCCGTGATCTCGCCACGTTTGGTGGTGTCTACGACAAAGAGCCCGATCGCCTGGAGAACAGCTTCCATTTGTTTTCCGCAGAAGGCCGGAAATTCCTGGTCGTCGCCTTGGAATTCGGACCACGTCGCGATGTCGTCCGTTGGGCCAACGAAGTTGTCGCGATGCATCACGATCGCGAGGCGATCTTGATCACCCACGCCTACATGTACTTCGATGACAATCGGTACGATTGGAAGAAAGCTGGCAAAGCACAGTCATGGAATCCGCATGCGTATCCCATCGCGAAAGCGACTGATGACGACGTCCTGGATGGAGAAGAACTCTGGACGAACCTGATCAGTCAGCATGAAAACTTTATCATGACTCTGAACGGCCACGTCCTGCAGGATGGGTTGGGCCGGTTGACATCAGCAACACCGGGCGGACGCAACGTTCATCAGATGCTGGTCAACTTCCAGATGCGGCCCGCAGGCGGTGATGGCTGGCTACGACTGCTGGAATTCCACCCCGACGGTCACACTGTCCAAGTCAGCGACTTTTCACCAACACGAAAGCAGTGCAACCGCTCGAAGCAAAACGAGTTCACTTTGAAGCTGTCGTGATGTGTCTTCGGAGTCTAATGACCGCATCAGCGTTACAGGGCTGACGGTCTTAGAGTTTTAGATCGTCGTGACCCGAATGGCTCTGGATCACGTATCGCCGAAAACTCCATCCACCAAAGGTCACGAACACAATTCCCTGAATGACGGCGAATACTCTCAGGAGAGTGCCAATATTCTCTACGCATGCGGAAAACAGTGAAAATCCGCCGAGAAAGAATACGACAAAGGAATTGAAAATCATGCCTCTTCGAAACCGCCTTGCGCGTCGATCGGCAATTTCCTGATAGCGTTCCATGTTAGTTGGTAAACCGTGACTGTGTTTCAAAGTCCTTGCGGAGACAGTTGTCGCCGATCATACTACTGGCCACCTCAATTCGACACTCCCCCCCTGCAATCTTTGTTATTTCAAGACAGCAAGAAGGGTAGATATGTCCGTGATTCGTGTCCGAGCCACAGCAGACGGTCGAGTTGTTCGCTGGTCAGACTTGAAGCAGAATCGTCTTGTCGACACCATGGGTATTGGCCGACTACTAGCGTTCACAACGACGTTAACGGATGTCGTGACCGATCTCTGCTCGCTGGCGGCGTCGTTGGATGGCAACTTCCGAATTGTCACAGTCGTCCCTAATGGCCCCGCCACAACCTCGTTCGATCTCGCTTTGATCGGCGAGGGCTTCGAGCTGACATGCGGACGCCGACTGGTACGAGGTGGCTTTCCCTTCAATCCGCTCGCCGCGGAATTTGGTCGCAATTATGATGTGCTGGTGACCCTTGCCGCGTCATCCAACCGCATGACAACGGCCCTGATGACCATGCTGGAATCAAAGTACTCGTACGAGATGATTGCGTGACAGAAATGCTAAGATTAGTTCGTCATCTGGCGCATTCGTCCCGTCGAAAGAGAATTGTCCGATGACGAAATGTGTTCAGCTCGGTGCCCTGGCGGTCATGCTGGCGGGAGGCCTACTCGCTTACAGC
>DASYEA010000953.1:0-5263 GCA_036499265.1 Schlesneria sp.
CAAAGGCCTTTAAAACGGTGGGGAATAGCCCAATGAAGAAAAATGGGGCAGAAATAGTCGATGTAAAGGCGATGCTCCCGAGCAAGCACCACAGAAAACTGCCCCTCGCCCCCGCAATAGCAATGAGCGAGGCATTTAAGAAAGTGAATGGCAGAATTGTCAGACTAACGGTCAGTCCCGCAACTGCGGCCCGAAGACAAGCGGCGAGTGACGACGTCTCGGGCCAAGGGAGAAACCCCAGCATGTCGAAAACTGCAATCGCAACGACAACAACTGCCAACGCTGCAAAGCTATTCTCAACTGAATTTGCAGATGTCGCACGGAGAATTGCCCGCAGTAATACACATGTCGTCAACGTTGCAATCGTGGTACTTTGAAATACCATCAACGGAATCAGGGGCCGGTAATTGGGCGATTGATTCAATCGGGCGAATAGACCAACAACCATCGGAACCGCAACCCACATACCCGGTATCAGAACCGTCAGCCCTCCCCAGGTGATTGCCGTTCCAATAAAATCAAGGAGTGAATTGTACTGCCTTGCGAAGATAATTGACGCTGGTGCCACTGACTTTGAAGTTGACCGATTGACTGGCGCTATCGACGATGCATCTCCAACTGCAGGTCGTATAACCGATTCTTTCGCATCCACATCACCCACGTGAAACTCGGTTCTCACTCGGGTGCAATTGTTTTTGCAGACAGAATAGGAAACTGATCCGGCAACGCCATAGTGCCCAGGACTTGCCGACGGCGAAACAATCAATTTCCGTGTCCAAGTGACACTACCGCGATGAACGTGCCATTCCAGATCCGGAATTGGTGTCTCAAGAACTGGTTTTGGAACCGCAACGAAATTTTCGACCAAGGGTTCAAGGCCGAAAAACTTCTCCAGTTCGATCTCTGTAGGCTCAGCGGCTTCGGCCATATGCGTTGCCGAAAAGGTCTGCCAGCCGTCGAGAAACTCCATTGTGATCGACAGCAGAACTGTCTCACCCGGCTGCAATCGGTAGCGGATCGAGACTGGTTTGATCTTCGGACGATCAGGGCGCTCTTGGTAGTCAAACCGGATCTCTGATTGTTGAGCCTCTGCTGAAACCGGAGGCTCAATCTCTTCAGCAGGCACGAAGGAGGCAAGGAACGCACAAAGTAATAGCGAGCAGATTTGAGAACGGCTGAAGTCGTCGTGCATCGGAAGCCGGGTCGATTTGCAACCATCGCACATCGACAGACTCCAGCTTACTTGCGTGACGGCTCAGTGGCGATGGCCGTTTTGTCCTTGGAATTCATGCGGTCCCAAGCCTTCAAACCTTCGTCCACGAATTCGGCGAATTGACCGTCCTTAGACTCCATGCCGGGAAGGACAGAGAGAATCGTCTTTCCATCTGGAGCAACCACGGCGTAGGCTGGCAATGATGCATCGTGAAACCAGTTTTCTTGCAGATCACGATTTCTTTTCAGGATTCGCTGAATCTCCGCTTGGCTGCCCACCCCTGGAACAGCGTCTGTGTACAACTGGACGAGCACAAGCTTATCGAGTCTCTCCCGGTTGTGGGGCTTTGTCATTCGCTGCTCCATCTTGCGGCAATTCGCACAATTGACGCCGGTGAAGTCGTAGAGCATTGGTTGATTGACCGATGTAGCATACTTGATGGCGTTATCCACATCGACCGCATAGCGGATCCCATGTTTGGCGACAAAGGGAGTCGGTAGATCGGACTTCGCGGTCTCACCCGTCGTCGCTGCCGCCGGAACGTCACTATCGAAATGAGGTGGGGCGAGGGCCAGGATCTGATCCATGATCCATCCGCCACCGCGATGGTTCGGTATCAAGGCCACAGCCAGATTCAGGCTCAGGCCGAAGAACAGCATGACTAGTACCAATCGACCGACAGAGATCCCCACAGGAGGCACGTCGTGGGCCAGTCGGAATACTCCCAGCAAGTAAAGCGAGATCACGACGGACAGTACCAGCCAGGTGATCATGACGAACACGAAATCGAACAGGAACGGTTCGGACGGATTCCAACCTAGATCGGCCACGCTGAAGAACTTGACCGCCGCTCCGATTTCAATCAAGCCCATCACCACCTTGACGGCATTCATCCAGCCGCCACTCTTGGGGAGCTTCTTCAGCATCCCGGGGACGAGCGCCAGAACGAAGAAGGGTGAAGCAAACGCCGCTCCAAATGCCAGCATCCCGATGATCGGCCAGTAGTATTGACCTTGCGAAGCAGCGACCAGCAACGATCCGGCAAATGCAAACGTGCAGGTGAATGATGTCAGCGTGAACGTCAACGCCATAAACATCGCACCGATGTACCCTCCGGCCTGCTCTTGGTTGGCTGTGAATGTCAGCAAACTGCTGGGCACTCGGATTTCGAACAGCCCCAGCATGTTGAAGGCGAAAGTGAAGAAGACGATCCCGATGAAAATGTTGATCCAGGGGTTGTTGGCTAAGGCATTCACTTGAGTGCTGCCAAAGATAGCCGCGATTCCAACTCCCAGAATGACGAACGTCGCCACGATCGACCCGCAGAAGACGAGGGCGACCAACAATGGACGATGATGCTTCGCTTCGCTTTGCTTCAGGAAGAAACTGACCGTAATGGGCACCATCGGCCAGACACAAGGTGTCAACAACGCCACAAATCCAAAGCCGACTGCGGTCAACAGGAATCCAAACAGCCCCTGATCTTGCGGCTTAGGAGCGACGACGACCGCCGCTGGTAATGTCGGGTTTGATTCTGTGCTGACCGGAACCGCTTTGGAGACGTCACCCAGTGCGAATTTTCGCTTGTGAGTGATGCACCTGTTGCTGCAGGTCTGGAAAATGATCAAACCGTTGACCCCGTATTCGCCGGGCTGAGCATCAGGCAAGACTTCAAAATCAGCAGTCCAAGTCACCTGCTTGTGGAACACCTCGTGAGTGAGGTCATCTTCATGTTCGATTTCGGGATTGCGATCAGGATGGAATCCAATGAGCGGTTTCAACCCGGCAATGGAGTCAATTTCAAACACCGTCGCCTGGCTTCCATCATGAGGAACCATGCTGTAGGTGTGCCACTTTCCAAAGAGTTCAATCTTGATGGAAAGTTGAACCTTGTCGCCAGGCTCGGCGTTTTCGGGCAACAGCTTGTATTGAACAAGGCAAACGTCTTCCAGTTTGTCTTTCTGTTTGGCTTTCAGGCTCTCTTCGAATTCAAATCGCGGTTTGATCGGAGCGGCTTCGACAGCTTCCTTGGGGGCAGCCACATCTTCGGGCGCAGCGGGCAAGTCGACCGCATCGGAGAGGGCCAGGCTGAATTCATATGGCGGGCGAATCGGGATACAGCTTCCCGGCGCGTCGTCGGTCCCCCCACTGCAATACATTCCGACAAGCTCACCCGTGACACTCACTTTGCTTGGGTCGGCATCCTTGGCGATGCGATAGCGTTTCTTCCAAGTCACTTCGCCGGGAAACTTCGAGAGCATAGCGTTGTCAAGATCGGGCTCCGGCTTAAGAACTTCTTCGCGGTCGGGAGTGAATGCCGAATCTATGGCCTCAAGGCCGACCTCTTTCGTTTCGATGATCGTCCGGCCGCCGAAGTCGCCCTTCGTGCCGTAGATGTAATAGCCCTTGGGAAGTTTCACATGAATCGTCAGGGTCACTTCGTCGCCAGATTTGGCTGACGCGGGGCTCAGAGTGGTGGTGAATTCGGGCTTGGCGACGGCCGGGGCACCAAACTTCAGCCCCGCGGGATCGAAGCCGCCGGGTTGAGCGGATACTGGGACTGACCAGCAGAGCAACAGGGCGAGCGTGCCCCAGCTTAGAAATCGTTCCATGATCGTTGAGCCTCGACCTGTCATTTCACGCATCCTGCGAAAAGAATTTGCCTGCCGAGCAGTGGCTGGAGACGACCTTGCTGAACGCAGGCGGCGTGCCGCTCCGTTCATTTTTGACTCTAATCTCAGTCATCCGACAGACAATCCCATCTATATCTACCGTCTCCGCGAACAAATCTTTCACAGTGATTCGCTCGCAGTGAAATCAGCGGAAGGTTCACAACCGCTGATGCCTCAATATCTTAACAGATTCACCCGCCTGCACCCAAGCCACTGGCGGCCAATGATTTGGTGGCAATCCGTACGTCGCATCGTGCAAATCAGTTGGGACAAAGCGCCGCTCCGTAGTCGCTCACCAATGGTAGAACCTACAAATCACGTCTCAATCGGCATGCAGCGGCACCGCCACTTGTTTTTGACTTCGGCAAATCAGCAGCGATTCATTGAGGTCGTCTGCACAAATCGACCACGGTCCCTTCAACAGTTTCAGGCAAGCCGCGCTGCAATAGGCATCTGGGCCAACGAACGAACTCCGACGACAGCTTAGATCTGGCGGGACAACTGACGCTCCTCTTCCCCCGGTCCCGCTGTGTCTTCGTGGTAAATCTCTTCCGCTGTGGACCGCCGAACGATCAAAATCGCCTCGATAACTCCAACACGCCAACGCCCTGAGCTACTACGGACTGCTGGTCAAGTGGACTGGCAAGTTCGGTATTTCTTCACCACGAAGGGCACGAAGAGCACGAAGGGATAAGAAGAAATGCTCAGCCCAACTTTGACCATGTTGTTGAAGTTGACTGTCGCAGCCCGGCGCTGAATTCCGTAGGCCTCAATGGCTTAACCGATCATTCGATTGGAATGCTCGTCAAAATCCATCTTCGTGCTCTTCGTGACCTTCGTGGTAAAACTCCTCCGCTTCTCACCGTGGCCTCGGTGGGGCTCGAAAAAACTTCGAATCAAATTCCCCAAAATGGTGAAATAGGGGATTGATCAAGTCACCAATTCTATGGCACAAGAAGGGTGGTGCTCGACGTCGCCAATCTCGCCAAGAGATTGGACGAAGTTAATGTGCAAACAACCTGAGTCAGAAGCCCGCCCGGCGGGATTGCTCTTTCATAATTGAACGCGAATCAGCAACCACTACGCTCTCAGTAGAATGGGAGGTTATGTCATGCGAACTCCCAACTCTCCCTGAGCGGGGCGGCGTAAGCCCCCTGGCCATCAACACACAACCCTCTTCATTGAAGGTTGTGTCACGCAGCCGGGGGTTGTGTCATGCAGCCGGGGTTGTGTCATGCGGCCGGAGGTTGTGTCATGCAGCCGGGGTTGTGTCATGCAGCCGGGGTTGTGTCATGCAGCCGGGGTTGTGTCATGCAGCCGGGGTTGTGTCATGCAGCCGGGGTTGTGTCATGCAGCCGGGGTTGTGTCATGCAGCCGG
>DASYEA010000954.1:0-3332 GCA_036499265.1 Schlesneria sp.
GGCCACACAGAATGGTCGCGCCGAACGGTGGATTAAAGAAGAGAAGCCTGCCGAGGCCAAGGTCCGTGAACTCTACCTGGCAGCATTTGCACGTGAGCCTCGGCCTGGCGAATTGAAAACCGCACTGGAATACCTGGCTGAACCGCAGCTGAATGCCGAAGGGAAGCCGATTGACGCTCAAACAACTGCCCGCGAGAACTTTCAAGATCTGATCTGGGCTTTGATTAATACTAAGGAATTTCTGTTTAACCATTAGACCCGTTCAAGCGTGCCAGGTCCGGTATTGTTTATAGCTCCCCTCGCCCTGGTACTCCGAGGAGAGGGGTTGAGGGTGAGGGAAAATCCAGGACGCCCCGAGTGTAGCAACTCCAGTTTCGGTTAGTAGTATTGAGTTCTTGCGTGCCAAATAGCACGTCCACCGAGCCCCTCTCCCCCAGCTCCTCTCCCCGAAGTACCGAGGCGAGGGGAGAGTTGAATTTGTGGGGCGAGAATTTAAATAGTGAATATGCCGTCTACGACACGTTAAAAGGCTCAAGGAGCGAGATGACTTACATATATCAACCGATACGTGCACTAGGCCTTGCCGCATCGTTGTGCATCGCACTGTCAATCATTCCCTCAATGTGCCTGGCCCAATCAGTCTGCCTGCCCGCTCCGCGTCTCTTGACGACGATGCCGATGGGTGGGAAAGTCGGTTCGCAACTTGAGGTGACCATCAGTGGCGAGCACCTCGATGACGCGGACGTGCTGACCTTCTCGGACTCACGGATTACGGCCACGCGCAAACTGAATGCCGCCGGTCAGCTGGAGCCGAATCGTTATCTGGTCGCAATTGCCCCCGATTGTCCGCTCGGCTTGCATGAAGCGCGCTTGATGACGCGGTTGGGAATTTCTTCTTCTCGCGTATTCTCTGTCGGGAACTTGGAAGAAGTCACTCAGAAGAACCCCAATACGACGCTTGCGACCGCGATGGACTTGAAGATCAATACGGTCTGCAACTCGGTGATGACGAATCGGGCAGTGGACCACTATGGGTTTGATGGCCGCAAGGGACAGCGCGTGATTGTCGAGTGTTCCGCCAGAGGAATCGATTCGAAGCTGTCCGCCGTACTGATTGTCGGTGATGCGGCAGGCCGCGATCTCGTCGTAGAACGACGTAGTGGAATTCTCGACTTTACCGTTCCGGAAGATGGCAAGTACGTGATCAAAGTTCACGAACTGACGTTCAAGGGGGGAGCCGACTGCTTTTATCGACTCGGGTTCTGGGAATTACCGGCCGATGCAGCCATCGTGCGAATGCCCTCGACCAAAACAGTCAATTCATTTTCGTGGCCTCCGCAAGGATTGAAGGAACAGGCCGAACTGACCGAAATCGAACCCAATAGCAAGCAGGCTCAGGCCCAGAAGATCACGTTGCCGTGCGACATTTCAGGCAATTTTTTTCCTGCGGCCGATGTCGATGTGTTTGAGTTCGAGGCGAAGAAAGGCGAAGAGTGGTGGGTCGAAGTGGCATCTGAGAGATTCGGCTTGCCGACTGATCCCTCGATCCTGGTTCAACATGTCAGTCGCAACGGTGACACAGAGAAGCTGACAGACGTTGCTGAATTCAGCGACATTCCCAGTCCAGTGCATGTGTCGAGCAACGGATACGCGTACGATGGCCCTCCTTTTGACGCCGGTTCCTCGGACATCCTGGGAAAACTGACCATTCAGCAGGATGGGATCCACCGGTTGCAGTTGACGGATCTGTTTGGCGGAACGCGTAAAGATCCTCGCAACGTCTATCGCCTGGTCATTCGTAAGGCGGCACCCGACTTTGCAGTCGTGGCTTGGGCCATGCACATGGAGTTGAGAAACGGCGACCGTGCCGCACTCTCGAAGCCGTTGGCCTTGCGCGGAGGAGCGACGATGGTATTGGAAGTTGTCGCCGTGCGTCGCGATGGGTTTGACGGCGACATTGAACTGGCAATGGATGGCTTGCCGGCCGGAGTAACCGCCCACGGCTTGAAAATACCAGCGGGCAAATCCCGAGGCATCATGCTGGTGACCGCAAAGCAAGATGCACCGCGCGCCGTCGGGAGTGCAAATTTCTACGGCCGAGCTCTGATCAACGGAGCGGCAGTCACCCGTCCGTGCCGCGTGGCCTCAATGACCTGGCCAGTTCCCGATTCGTGGGGTGAAATTCCCATCACGCGCCTGTTAGCTGATGTCCCGGTCTCTGTGAGCGGTATCGATCGGGCTCCGATCACAATCGCACCTGCCAGCAACGAGCCATTTCAGGTGGTCGCAGGCGAAAAGCTGACAATACCGCTCCTACAAACCCTGCGCAGCGAATTCTCCGGTGCGACGATGCAATTGCGGGCGATGGGGGCAGGCTTTGAGGGTGTGCCAGCATTTGACGTCTCCCTGACAGCAGATCGGTCGCAGGCAATTCTTGATCTGGCCGCGTTGAAGACGCCACCGGGCGATTATTCGATGGCCTTCTTTGGCAGCGCGGTCGCCAAATACCGGCACCACCCCGAAGCGGTTGGCATTGCTGATTTACTGAAACAAAAGACAGAGAAAGATCTAGCGACCGCGGATGCCGAAATGAAGCGGCTGACCGACGAACTGCAGGCCGCCGCTGCTGACAAGAAGGCAGACGCCCAGAAGCCTGTCGATGCAGCATTGGCACAGCAGAAAGTCGCTGCCGCCGCTGTGGCCGCGGCGACCGAACAACTGAAACAGGCCACTCAGCGGGCCCAGCCACAAGATATCGTCGACATCGTCGTCTCCGAGCCGATCGTCATCCGAGTCAACCCAGCGGGGACAAAATGAGCCGTTCTTCCGATACTCGACCGAATACAGAATGCCCCGGGCCAATCACGGGAGCAACCGGCATCACAGCGGGTAGCCGGCGCGGCTTTCTGCAGACCGGCTTGGCTGGATTCGCCACACTAAGTTTGCCGGGCATCCTGCGCCTGCAGGCACAGAACAAACTTCACGCTGGCGAAACGCCTGGGACCAGCCGTGAAAAGACTGCCGTAATCATGGTCTGGCAGCCGGGCGGCCTGTCACATCTCGATTCGTACGATCCCAAGCCCCACTCGGGCAGTGAATATCGCGGCCCTTTTGGCATCATTCCCACCAAAGTTCCAGGAATTGACTTCACGGAACTCATGCCTCGTCAGGCTGCAATCGCCGACAAATTCACAGTGCTACGTTCAATGCGCCAAATGGCAGGCGGCCATCCGGCCGGGTCGATGCAACTTCTCTCCGGAGACCCCGACACACGCGACAAACCGAAGCCCCGTTATCCCGACTGGATGACGGTCGCGAACTACCTCCGGTCG
>DASYEA010000955.1:0-5224 GCA_036499265.1 Schlesneria sp.
AAGTACGACGGCGGCCGGTTTGATGATCCTGCAGAAACGAGCCGGCCAGTCCCAGATCCCGTAAACCATCGGATCAAATGTTGTCCGTCCCAATCGATTGTCGAGACGGAATGTTCCCACCCCGCGTGGCAGCCTGTTGCCGAGTCTGATGGAGTGCTATCCTTCGCGACATGGCATTCGTCGACCGCGTTCAATCCCGCGTCAAATCCCCATTTCAACATCAAGGAAGAGTCTCCATGTCGTCAGAGGTTCCGCTGATTGCCGTCTTCGTCGACTTCGAAAACCTGGCCATCGGCGTCCGCGACATGAAATCGGGTGCATTCCAGATCCAGCTCATCCTGAAACGGTTGCTCGAAAAGGGCCGTATCGTCCACAAGCGAGCTTACTGCGACTGGAGCCACTATCGCGATGCCGTGCGTGAGTTTCACATGCAGGGGATCGAACTGATCGATATCCCGCAATCGAAGATGAGTGGTAAAAACAGTGCCGACATTCGCATGGTCGTCGATGCGCTGGACCTGTGCTACTCGAAGACCCATATCGATATCTTCGCCCTGATCTCGGGCGACAGCGATTTTTCGCCGTTGGTTTCCAAGCTGAAGGAAAACAACAAGCGCGTCCTGGGATGTGGCGTGAAAAGTTCCACTTCGGACCTGCTGATCTCCAACTGCGACGAATTCATCTATTACGATGATCTGATCCGTGCTGCTCAGAAGCCCAAGACCGTGGCTGCCCCGAAGCCAGGAAAACCGAAGGTCGACGACAAGAAGCAGGAAGCGACCGACCGTCTGTTGGAAGTGCTGCAGTCACTGGAGCAAGACTACGATCCGATCTGGGGCTCGATGCTGAAGCAAACGATCCGTCGAGTCTATCCCGGCTTCAATGAAGGCTATTACGGCTACAGCAGCTTCTCGGACATGATCGAAGACATCGCCGACCAGGGCCTGATCGAACTCGACTACGACGAAACTCGCGGCAACTATGAGATTCGCCGTAAGAAGAAGTAGCGGGAAGAAGTGTTTTGGCCACGGATGGACACTGATTGAACACGGATGAAGAGTCTGTGCTGCTGTGCATTCACTGCATGACACAACCTCGGCGATCTCCTGCAAACACGCGCCCGACGAAACCCCCGTCTGCCGGTTTACAGATCGTGATCTGACTTCGATTACGAGTGATAACTGCAACAATCGGCAGTAGTTCTGGCGCGTCGAAGTGAGTGCATTCGTCACGTGTGAACGCGCATGACACAACTGACAGAACCGGAGTTGGCGAAGACTTATTCGGCGAGTTTGATGGCTGAAGCGGTTGATGGTTGCATTGCACTTCGGTGGCACTGATCTGCATGACACAACCTCGGCAACCCCTGACACGCGTCCGACAAAACCCCATCGACCAAGTTGCGAATTGTGATCTGATTCAGGTTGGGAGTGATAACCGCAACAATGTGCAGCAGTTCTGGTGCGTCTCAGTTGCTGCGTTCCTGACGCGTAAACGCGCATGACACAACCGACTAGACCGAAGCGGGACTAGTGCTAAAGGTATCCGACAAAACTTGTGTCGCGACCTGTCGAGCCTGCATGACACAACTGACACAACCGCGATGGGCGCATGCGAGACGCGTCCGACGAAACTCGATTCGATTCAAGTCGCGATTACTAACCTCAACATGTGTCATCAGTTCTGGCACGTTGCGTCGATCCTACCTGAAAGCGTGCTCACGATTGGTGAAGCGCATGACACAACCTGGCCGAGACGCTCGGCACGGCTTCCGTTGGGCTCGTCCGGGCGAGCCCAACGGAAACCCTTGCTAGGACAGTTGTCGCAAGGTCAGAGGGAGCTGAACGGCTGGCTGCGATCTCTGCATGACACAACCTGGCGTGGTCACAGTCTGAGTACCAGTTGGCATCGTCCTCACAACGAAGCCCCAATCTCTTGGCGAGTTTGGTTACGCTGGAATAGGCGTGCTACGGAACTCTGAGGGCGGACGCGTAAATCGTCCGACGGAACCTTCTGCCGACAGCTTAGAGAAGCTGCGGTCGTGGAAGAATTGATCGACCTGCGAATCAATCCTGGTTCGACGAAATCTGAGAGCAGAAAGCGCCAGCAAACGCCTGCCGTCCCACACGGATTGTCAGAGAACAATGCGGCGAGAGTCTCGCCGAGACGTTCGTGTTCACGCTTGAATGGACACGAGCATCAATGTCGCAGTGTCACACGAATTCTTTGACTCAGTCAATCCGTTGTTTTGCCTATTTTGCAAGAATCTGTCGAATTGATTGGCGGTCATCTGGCGAGTGCAAGGTGGCTAATCTCGCCAAGAGAATTTAGGGGTCTCGCTGCAAACTCTTGATCAGTAAGAGTCTAGCTGTCCGCACGCGAACTGATGTTCCACCGGCAGAATCTGCCAGATACTATCTGCAGATCTTGTTCGAGCGTCGTAGCAGGGAGGTTATGCGATGATCGAGTTCATCTTCATCCTTGCGCTGTTGCGAGATCGCGACGCAGATTCGCTCGCCATGAGAAGTCCGAAGAGTACTCTGGCGCAGGTGGCGACACCTGAATGGGGACATGCGACGGCGGCATCCTCTGACAAGCCGCTCAATGAGCCGTGGCCAGTGCCTGAGAAGATTGCGGAAACTGTTGATGGCATTCCGCCGTCTCCTGCTATCTTAAGTGGTCAGGGCTTCAAAAATGCTGCGAGTGTCTTTGGGGCATTTTTTGGTGGGCCGCTCGATGCTGCCGTCGTTCCGATCGACAGTCGCGCCGCCGCGCCGATCGAAAGTCGCAATGACCCGAAGGATCTGTCTTCTGTCACCACCGAAATTGCGGACGTCATTGCTCGATGGGAAAAGTCGACTATACCGTCACCTAAAGTTTTTGAATTCCATCGAACAACTTACGACTTAAGTCGCCAGGTCGAGACGAGAGCGACGGGGTTCTTTCAGTACGTGTCCCCAAACGACGGGACTTTGCGGTTTGCTGATGAGACCTCAATGTCCACACCTGTCTCACACAGAAAGAACGCTCAGGGAAAGCGATTTGTCTATGAAGCCAGTTCATCGGAGGAATGGCGGTGGTCGGAACGGGAGATCTTCCATATCAACGACACGAACAAGACATATTCGATCGCGCCGTTGCCCATCGTTCTGAACTCCGAAGTCAATGATCATTTTCGCCAAACGATCGAAGCCCGTGCCCCCTTCATCATTGAAGTTCGTAGCGACGTGATTCGCAGGGAATGGTCATTCACGTTACGCCAGCAAGACGACAAAGCGTGCATTCTGGAGGCAATTCCCCGGACGGCCGCACGTCGACGCGACTTCAGCAAGTGCCTGATCCGGCTGGATGCCAAGTCCGGACGATTGACGGCGGTGAAGTATGTTGATGCCGACCAAGTTCACGAAACGGTGTATGTGATCGACCGCTGTCGCGAATTGAAATCACAAATCGAGGGATGCCGCTTCCCTTCACGCACAGATCGCCTCAAGGGCTATGTCAGCGTTCCCATGCCGTGGCAATGACCGTGCTTGACAACTCGTAACTGGATTACCAGATGTTCATTTCGATGTTGTTCATGACCTGTGTCATCGGTGCTCAGCCAATCGAGCCGCGGCAGCCGATCGTTTCGCAGACTTTGCCTACTGATTATCCCAGAGGGGTTTTATGTCTGCCGCCAACGTCTGCTTTGAACGCCGTTCGAGTTGAGAGCGAGATCGATCCGGGGCCGACGAGTGCATTCACGGCACTGGGGGTTGACCAGGCCACTGTCGACGCCGATCCAACCTATCCATCTTCGGTAACGACGGAAGTCGCAGAAATATTGAATAAGTGCGAAGCCGCCTCGCGTCAGATCAAGACATCAAAAGTCATGTTCGATCGAACCATCTATAACCTTGTGTTTGAAATCGAAACCAGGTCGGAAGGGGAACTCTGCTTCGAAGCACCCGACAAACAAAGCATCGATTTGCGGGGGGTGACGATCCCTAAACACACAAAGTCTCAACGCCTTGCCAGTCGGAGCGGGCATCCGTTCCGATTGGAGAGTGGCCGAAACGAATCCTGGATTCTGACAAAGGATGAGATCGCGGCAGGAAATGACGACGAGAAAACCTATGAACGTTTTCAGCGGCCAACGCAGGTTCCTGACCACGCCTCATCTTGGTTCAACTTTTTCTACATCCCTGGGGCCTATCCATTTCTCTTCGACATCCGCGCTGATCAGATTCGAACTGACTGGAATGTGACATTGCTGAGTCAGAAAGAGCAACAAACCGCGCTTAAAGCACTGCCAAGGACGGCACGGATCACTAGCAACTTTAAAGAGTGCCTGATTCTGATCGATAACAAGACATGGCGGGTCTTCGCCGTGAAATACTATGATTCTTCAGGCAACCTCGAGACGGTCTACAAGCTCGGAGAACGAACAATGAATGAGCCGCTTCCGGCCGATTGCTTTGAACCCGCCCTGAAGTGGCCGGGGTACAAAGAGTTTAAGGTGGACTGAATTGGACTGTTCGGTCGCTCGTGGCTGTTCTGGCTGATCCAGAAGAGATTTGAAACACAGAGTCACGGAGGTCACAGAGAAGAGTTGAGAGGAAGAGAGGGAAACAGTGTGTCTGCGAATCAGATCACTTCACAATTGTGGACATTCTCCGTGTCCTCTGTGTTTCAGATTCTTCTGCAGCTTCTCCGCAGCAAGGCAGAGGTCATTTGCCAAAGAACTGCGTGATGTCGAAGTAGACCGTTCGTTCTTGGCCTTGCTGATTCTGTAGCTCCAGGACGTCATACATTGTCCCGTTGATATTCTGCAACGATTGCGAACGAGGCATGTACCCTCGGCAATTCCGCTGGACCCATTTGTATTCAGCCTCGACGCTGCTGACAGCGATGGCCTTGTCGGGGCTGGACCCGTCAGCGATATTTCGCCCAAACAGGATATCGAACAATCCCATCGGGATGCCTCTCTCCAGTGAATCGACGTTGCGAGTGTTGATTGGCTTGGGCAGCCCCCAAAATGCCAGAGAGTTTCCGAAAGTTCAACGGTACGGAAACGAGTTGATGATGCAGACCCAATCTCTTGGCGAGATTGGCTACCGTGTGGACAGGCGCATGATAACATCTTGGCGATGTGGCAGTCCGTTCGATCATTTGGCAAGTCGATTCTTAGCACCTGGCCTTCGGCCGCGGTGGCGCTGGTGGCTTGGATCAGCATTGTTGCGTG
>DASYEA010000956.1:0-3905 GCA_036499265.1 Schlesneria sp.
CGCATCTCGGAACGACTCCCGCCGCATTCCGAAGCCGGGAAGGTCTCAACTAAAGTAGGGACTGTCTTCCGAATATGGGTTGACCGGATTTCTACAAGCGTTGACCAATTCTCTCATTGCCCTCTGCCCTCATGTCGGTAAGATTCGCTTGCGTTGGAATGATTTCTGCGTTCCATTTCAGCGATAGCACCATTCCTGCTGGCGATGTTCTGGCGGACGAAAGTCTTCACGCCGAAAAACCCTCTATCTTGCGCAAAATTGGTTTCAATTCTCCGTTGATGATTGCTCAGGTGGGGCTAGAAATCATCCACCATTCGTATATGGTTCACCCCCTCCAACGACCCGAAAATGCCATTGGTCGCACAAACGACGTAATCCTATTTTTACGGAACGCTGATGTCTCGTTATTTCTTAGCCATACTTTTTGCAGTCGCCATGACGACTTGTGGTTGCGGGCATAGTGATGATCGGCCGAAGAACTTGCCGGCGCTGTTGCCAATCGTCGTGACTGTTCATCAGGAGGGAACACCGGTCGCGGGGGCTTTTGTGCGGCTCGTCCCAGCAGATGCAAACATGCCATGGAGTTGCGGTGCGACCACAGACACTAGCGGGCGCGCTATCATCAAGACAATTGGAAAATTCACCGGTGCACCGGAAGGCGATTACAAAGTCGCGATCTCTAAATTGGAGATGCCTCCCGTCGCCGGAAGTAACATGTCAAACCTGAACGCACCGGTGAGTCCTGGGCAGTCGGATAGCTTTGATCTGATCGATCCTAAGTACTCAAATCCGAGTACAACGCCATTAGAGATGAAGGTTGGGAAGGATAATCCCAAAGTCGAGTTCAATGTGGGACCGGCTGTCCGGACCAAACGCGAGGGGCCACACTGATTGTTTTTCTTTCTACGCTTTTGTGATTCTTGCTCGCGAAAGGGAGGTGTTCTGTGCAACGTGCTAGATGCTCTCGTTTACTGCCGATGGAGGGTCGTCGAGAACGCCGCGGTTTTACGCTGATCGAACTCTTGGTCGTGATCGCGATTATTGCCGTATTGATTGCATTGCTGTTGCCTGCGGTTCAACAGGCACGAGAGGCGGCAAGAAGGATCCAATGCACCAACAACATCAAGCAGATCATGTTGGCACTTCATAATTTTCACGATACCTATGGGGAGTTCCCGCCCGGTGGAGATGGTTTGTACGGGAAATTCGACGATCCAGACATGAGCAACGGGGGCCGTTGCGGCACGATGGTCTATCTACTTCCATATATCGACCAAGCTCCCCTGTATAACATTATCAACGGTGTTGCACCGCTATCTCTTGGTGCCCCTTGGAATGTCGATGCGGTCTATACAACCGATTTGAGCAATGTGAAGTGCCCGTCCAATTCCGGTACAAGGCAGACTGACCCGTCGTTTGGCGGCCGCACGGCACCGCTAAACAGTTACGTATTCTCATTGGGTGATGGACTGTGGGTCCAAGGGGCGCAGCCAGGTCCCGATGTTTATCGACAATCCAGAATGCGTGGCATGTTCTACCGCGAACGGAAAAAGATGCGCGACATGACGGACGGTTCGAGTAACACCGCAGGTGTTAGCGAATGTCTGTCACCCAGCACGAGGAACGGCAATGATATTCATGCCAACCTTGCTCACTACGATCAGATCTGGGATGGAACGCCAAATGGGATTCCATTCAATTGCAGCAATGGCCTGCCCCGTGTCGACGCAAACCACTTTGATCCCGCCTACGCAACTAGTTCGTGGCGCGGTGTTCTGTTTACTTGTGGCTGGAGCGCTGTTAACGGGTTCACGACATTGACGCCGCCGAATTCTCCCATGTGCCACTACGGGGGAAACGCAGATAACGATTGGGCCGTGTTACCTCCCAACAGCCGTCACACTGGGGGTGTCAACGTGGGGATGATGGACGGATCGGTCAGATTTGTGAGTTCTAATATCGATGCCGGAAACTCAAATGCTCACGCTGTCGTTTCCGGACCGAGCCCGTTCGGTGTTTGGGGCGCGATGGGCAGCCCTTCGGGGGGAGAAGCGGCTTCGTATTGAGTTTGGAGATTGGGGAACTGCCAGCCACAGTCTTGTGGTGCTGCGTCGCCGAACCGCGATGAAATAGTCTCACCCGTTACTTGCGCGGGTGAGACCATTACTCTTTTTCTGAATGTCGGCTTACGCCAATGCAAATCTTCATGTGCTACCAGCTCATCGCGTCAGAGCCGAATCGCTTCGGTTACCACAACATCCGATGAGCTTGAACGATGCCGTGCAAAGCGATGTCCGTCGTCAGTTGCTCGGCGAACGTGAAGCATTCTTCCGGAACTGTGTAAGGCATTCGCGGCAAGATATTGGCAATGTCGTGAGGGGTAGTGAGGGGTAACGGTCTGGTGGAGACAGAACTGTATAACGATATGATTGAAGTTAAAGCAGTTTGCTTCGACGAACCGCTTCTGCACGAAATGCTGCAATTCTTCATCCAGGCTGGGTGCCAGCTACCCGATCGTGTAAGTTTCCTCTGCAGCCAATTGCTGATCGAGGAGCTCTCTCAGCCGTCTCATCATCGGTCGTGACGACTTGGCAATCGCCTGAATTTGTCGCGAGCGAATAGCTCGGCGTAGTGCAGTACCAAGTGCGACGACTTGGTCGGGATTCAGGCGGGACTTGAGAGGCGGAGAACCGGAGTGCCGCGTTGTCAGTTGACACCTCTGCTTCAGAGGGGATCACAAATGGGCTGCCTGGACCGGGAAAGCAGCAGCGACTTTGGATGCGAAATTCCCAGGCGGGGCGGTCGCCGAAGGGTTCCCTCGCTTCGATAACCAGTGTGCGCGGCACGATCGTTACAACCCGAGCAGTCTTCTTCCTACGACAAGTTGGTTGCTTCCTTGCAACGTCCTGCCATGGGGTATGTTTCTAACAGACAACGCAGGCGGTGTGTCTGCATTGAACCCCATCGGTGCGCCTTGTGGCGCGTTACAGGCGGACAACAATCATGCGGGACAAGTCGATCGCCGCGCTGGCGTTCGGACTGTTTCTCTTGACGACGGCGACGCTCTTTCTGCGTCCTGCCGAGTTGTTCACATGGATGGCGGAGTGGCCGCTGTACGAACTGCTGATCCTGTCGACGTTTGCGTTGGCATTCCAGTCTTTCACCGGGCACTTTCGCTGGTTCATGCTTGCCCGCCAACCAGTGACGTTGTGCGTCGTGGGGATTTTCCTGGCGATCGCCCTATCGCACATCCAATACATCTACATTGGTGGAGTGCTTGATTCAGGGACCCTGTTCCTGAAAACCCTGATCTACTACGGTCTGCTCGTGACGACCGTCAATTCGCCTAGCCGAATGAAAACATTTCTGCTGACTGTGGCCGTCTGCGCTTCAACCATGGTGACGCTATGCGTGCTGGACTTCTATGAAGTTTACGACTTTGAATTCATTCAGCATCTGGATGACATCGATGGCGTGACAGACGAAGAAGAAGTCATCTTCGTCAGGCGTATGCGTGGAACTGGTATTTTCCAGGATCCGAATGACATGGCGATGGTGATCTGTTTTACAGGGGTCATCTGCACCTATTTTCTGACCGACATCAAGGCGAGCAAGATTCGGCTGCTCTGGTTGATCCCGATGGCTATCTTGCTGATCGGATTGCTGTCGACGAAGTCACGCGGGGGGTTGCTGGCTTGCGGCGTTGCCGGTTTGACAATGCTATCGGTGCGATTCGGCGGCCGCGTGGCCATGGGGGCCGCCCTACTCGGTGTTTGTGTCTTGCCCGTCATTGCCGGTCGCCAGGCCGAAATCGACCTGGAAGAAGGGGGGACGGGTCACGAGCGTGTCACCCTTTGGCAAGAAGGGTTTGAAGAACTGAAGTCGCCCGCCATTTTGTTCGGGAC
>DASYEA010000957.1:0-2814 GCA_036499265.1 Schlesneria sp.
TCGATTGCGCTGTCTATTCAAGAACAACTCGACAAGCTGCCCAAGGTCGATGCGACGGATGTCATCGTGAAGTCCCGCGTCGTCCAGTTGCCGTTACAGGACGTCACAAAGGAAGAGGTGGCGAAGTCGATTGAGATCATCCGAGCCGTCAATCGCAAAGAGAAAGTCGAGTTCCTCGAGCATGTCGCCGCTTACAAGAAGTTGATGCTCGATCATTTCCGACATCGCGATCCCTTTGCGAGTGCCAGCGAAGATCTAACCTGGGGCTTCTGCAAGGCACTGGCCGGAGTTGGCGACTCGTTGCCGGTGGATGTCACCGTGATCGCGTTCGGCCATGATTTGGCAATTGTCTATTTGCCCGGTGAAGTCTTCGTTGAACTTGGGCTCGCCATCAAACAGGCTTCGCCATTTCGCGCGACGATGGTTGTCGAACTCACCAACGCGGGCGAAACAATCTACATCCCCAACCGAGCTGCCTACGCCGGCGGAAGCTACGAAGTGACAAATTCGACCACGAAACCAGGTTCGGGCGAAATGCTGGTGGAAGCGGCAATCAGTCTGCTGCGAGAAGCCGCCAGTACCAAGTAGTTTGATACGACGATGTAGCTGCATGTCGTCGACGACAAAAACAGAAAAGGCGGGAACATCCCGCCTTTTCCTTTTGGTCATCGCGATCCAGCAACAAGTGTTACAGATACTGATTGATCAGGTTCTCGAGGTACTCTTGTCGGCCTGATTCGTTCGGGGCGAGTTGTGGCTTGCCCATGACGTACTTTTCGAGGCTCTCGAAATTGGCTTTGCCACTTTCGATTTCGGCCCCGACACCGCTATCGAAACTGCGGTAACGGTTCTTGACGAAGTCTTTCAGCACGCCATCCTTGCGAATCGCAGCGGCGATCTTGGCTCCGCGAGCAAAGGCGTCCATCGCTCCGATATGAGCGTGGAACAGATCGACGGGCTCGAAGCTTTCGCGACGGACTTTGGCGTCGAAGTTCACGCCACCCGGAGTCAGGCCGCCCTGTTCCAGGATCACCAGCATGCACTGCGTCGTCAGATAGATATCGGTTGGGAACTGATCGGTGTCCCAGCCCAGCATCAGGTCGCCAGTGTTGGCGTCGATGCTGCCGAGTGCTCCCTGGATGCGAGCGTATTCCAGTTCGTGCATCATTGTGTGACCAGCCAGCGTCGCGTGGTTGGTTTCGATGTTCAGCTTGACATGATCCATCAGCCCGTTGGCTCGGCAGAAGTTCAAGCAGGCCGCAGCATCGAAATCGTACTGATGCTTAGTCGGTTCTTTCGGCTTGGGTTCGAACAGGAACTGACCCTTGAAGCCGATCTTCTTGGCGTAGTCGACGGCCATATGCATGAACTTGGCCAAGTGGTCCAGTTCGCGCTTCATGTCAGTGTTGAACAGGTTGTGATAGCCTTCGCGACCACCCCAGAACACATAGTTTTCGCCGCCCAGTTCGAGAGTGACTTCCATCGCTTTCTTCACTTGTGCGGCGGCAAAAGCGAAGACGTCGGCGTTACAGGTTGTCGCGGCCCCATGCATGAAGCGCGGGTTGGAAAACATGTTGGCCGTGCCCCACAACAGCTTGATCCCGGTTCGCTCCTGAGCCGCCTTCAAAGCCTTGACCACGGCATCCAGATTCTTGTTCGACTGAGCGAGTGAGTCTCCTTCGGGAGCCACGTCGCGATCGTGGAACGCATAGTAAGGGCAACCGAGCTTCTCGATGAATTCGAAGGCGACGTCGACTCGCTTGACCGCGTTTTCGACCGAGTCCGATCCATCGTCCCAAGGACGTTGCAAGGTTCCTGATCCAAACGGGTCGCTGCCGGTCCCGCGGAAGGTGTGCCAGTAGCAGACCGTGAACCGCATCAATTCCTTCAGCTTCTGATTTTCGACGACTTCTTCGGGGTTGTAGTGCTTAAACGCCAACGGGTTCTTGCTCTTCGGACCCTCATACTGAATCTTGGAAATCTCAGGGAAGAACGACATGATGAGTTGCCTGCTGAATGACACTTAACTGGTAGAGGACACGCTCTGCATCCGCACTATGGCCTCGGGGACTTGCATCCGACGATCGAGAAGTCCATTCACCGACAGAAGTTCCGGGCATTTCACGGCGCTAGATCTGGTCGGATGGCCGGTTGAGAGTCTATCCACCATTGCTCAGGCTGGCAAATCGAGGCAAATTTTCTGTGCTTCCATCCAAGCAGACGGCTCACTCCCGATGGGCATTCGAGCAATTCCACCGACTTGCTGCGCATGCGTACCGATAAGCCAAGATTATTTCGTTCGTGGCTTCACGATCTCGCCCAGTACATCCGGTTTGCCATCGATGCGGACCATCTCCAGATAACGCAGGCCTTCCGCATAAGGGACGGTGATCGTCCGGAATTCGTCCCCTTCTTCAAGCAGGAATTCAACATTTTTGCGAGTGATGCTGTCCGCAAGCGCATCGCGCAGGCGGCCGGTGCTGAACTTCTTGCCGTTGACAGCGATGACTTTCATTCCTGGGGCGAGACCACTTTTGTCCGCCGGCATGACGGGGACAACAACCGTGATCGCCCCGCTAACAATCGTGATCCCCAGCGAGTCGGTCGCCGTGACATCCGGCTCAGGTCCGGAACCGGGTGGAGCAGGGGGCAGCGTCGGCGCTTTGTCGGTGTAGTGCAGCCGATAACCCAGCCGCTCGACCAGTTCCAGCGGCAAGGTATCGTGAGGCAGGGTCACTCGCCGTTGCAGGAAGGTGTCCCAGTCATAGTCTGCCGTCGCTTTCAAATCACGGACAACATCTTCGTATTCGTGAC
>DASYEA010000958.1:0-4915 GCA_036499265.1 Schlesneria sp.
GAATGTCGTGCTGTTCTTAAAAAATAACGAAGATGTTTCAGGACGTAAATACGTCGTCAATGGCACAGCAGGCGGGCCACATGTGCGTATGAGTTCCATGCGCGACACAGACAGCCTGCCGACCACGTTGACCGGATTCGACTTCCTGATGATCCTGGAATTCGGCCAGTACGATATCGAGAACCGAATCCAGCCCGGCAAGATCTACATCTGCCACTCGGACCGAGGCAAAAGCTACGTGGCGGGGACCTTCGAGGCGAACGTCGGTCGTTAAGGATTTCGGCAGCATCAACGAGACGATCTTTGGGCGCGACTCGCTGTCGATTGTTCGCACGTCACGTTGTGATCACAACGGTTAATGTTGCATGATGAATCTTTCAGTTGAGAAAACTATCACTTGTGGCCCTTTGCCGGGGCCAATCGAACCAGCATTCCTGGGCGAACTTCGGGCACCTTCGGTGGTTCGGAGACGTCGAAATCAAACGTCGTCTGCGAGAAAGAGACTCGCGCTTCCAGCCCACTGGTCGCGCCATCGTGATAGGCCTCATTGACATAGGTCGGAGCAACTGGCGAAGGGATCGGTGCATCGGGGCCCTCGGCCATGCCGCCCTGACTGCCAGTGATCGAAATCTCATAGAATCCGACCGGCAAGGGGGATGGTGTTACATAACGTCCGTCAGCATCCAGATTCGCGACCAGACCAAATCCGTTGTGCGGTCCATAAAACCGAATCCCAGCCCCGGTCACCGGCTGGCCCTTAAAAGCCACGCGACCGGTGACTATTTCTGCAGGATCGGGTCCTTTGGAACAGCCAGCCAGGGCTAGGCAGCTCAAACCAAGTGCGATCGTGTATCTTGCTGAAAACATCATTTCAGATCCGTCTCTTCCCACGTGGGATTGATTGCAGTGACTTCTGACACGCCCAGGCCCGGACTCGATAATGCAGTCGCAAAAAAGGGTTCGCTTCGAGTCAGTCGAAGCGAACCCGTTGCTAACGCAGTGACTCAACGCGACACGCACTAGTCCAGGCTGATCGGGTTGCCGTCGGACCGCATGGCAGCCCGCTTGAACGTGAGCAGATCGATGTTGTCTGAGATGAACTTGACGGAGCCGTCGCCCATCATCGTGTGAATGCCACCCGTATGAGCCGAGGCGAAATTATTCGAGGCACAGTAGACCAATCCACACCCGAACGAATCTCCGCAGCTCCCGTTCGGTCCGTAAACCACTGGCGAAATGCCGGGGATGGTGCTGCTGCTTGTGTTCGAGTAGGTATTCATATCTCCAGGACCACCCCAGCCACCTTTCTGGCCACCCACACCTTGTGTTTTCCCGTCAGAGAACTCCCACGACAAAGTCGCTGTGTACTTGACTTTGTTTGATTGCTCCGCGACGAGCATCACGTTACTCGATCCGTCCGTAATGTCTGCCAGGCGATGCTTGACGTTGATCTCCATGGCACCATTGTCACACATGATTCCGTACAATTGTCGGCAGTTGCCGTACCCGGCATTGTAGGCTCCGCCCACCGCCGCATAGTGATGCCCTTGGTAGCGATTTGGATTCCAGCCGCCATAATTCGGATTGGGATCCAACGGACTGGATGGGCAGATATAGGCCGCAACTTTCCAGCTCTTCAGAATCGGGGTATTCACATCCGTGGAGTCGCCGTTAAAAGTGCCCGCGACGAATGACAGTTGAGTGTACGCAGCACCTTGATCAAGCATGGGCAGCACGGCCGTTCGCCAGTTGTGCCTGTTTAGCGAACCCAATGGCAGTTGGTCGTAAATGTCATGGTAATTGTGCAAAGCCAGGCCAAGCTGCTTCATATTGTTTTTGCATTGAGTACGGCGAGCGGCTTCGCGAGCTTGCTGAACAGCAGGCAACAGCAAAGCGATCAACACCGCGATGATGGCAATCACCACCAGCAATTCAATCAGCGTAAAACCTCGTCGACGTACTCGCATAATCGTGCTTCCATAGAACGGAAAAAATGACTCGGATCAGCGGCGTTCAAAGGAGAAGAAAATCCTTCGATCCGCAGTCCTCTGAGTTTCACGTGAAGCAACTGATATGCCCAAGCGTCGGAAGCGATAATGAACCGATCAACGTAATCCGCATAAGTGGTCGGCCTGCCTATTTCCCGTTCGGAAATGCGAACGTGATATCCGAAGATATGATCTGAGCCTTCGGCAAAACGAACATGGATTCTCAAAATTGAGCGAATCCAAACGTGATTCAAAGGCGTTCACACAACCGCATGTGCAACCTTGTGCGCACACGCATGCAGCGTGAACGCCCGATTAAAGCGCTCGGCGAATCCGATGAATCATCAAACGCAACGACGAAGTCCGAATAGATCAACTGCCACTGAAACGCATTTAATGTAGAAGGCACACTCCGTGTGCCGCTCTTAAGTAGCCTTCTCGCTCCGCCGAGAAGTAAGCCCACTGCGAATCCGCGTCCCAAGCACATCGGAACGGGATGGCAATCAGGACATCATGCTAACTCTGCCTCAATCTAACTCGTCGTCGGCAACTTTGTAGGTTGGGTCTTCCATGATATTGACCTCGACCATCTCGTGCGCGTTGTGAAGGAGTTGGCGGCAATCTTGGCTCAAGTGGCGCAAGTGAAGCGTTTTTCCAGCCGACCGATAGGCATCTGCGAGACTTTGAATTGCCTGAATTCCCGAATGATCGAACACCCGGCTATCGGCGAAGTCGATGATAATTGTGGTTGGATCATTCGCCGGGTTGAAGAGCTGCCGGAAGCGATTCGTGCTTCCGAAAAAGAGCGATCCATGGAGATCGTACTCCCGAACACCTTCCGGTAGGTCTTTCACTTCAGCTTGTATCTTCTTCGCGGATTCCCAGGCGAAAACCAGTGCCGACACGACCACCCCGGAAATGACCGCAACTGCCAAGTCTGAGACGAGCGTTACCACCGTGACGAAGATGATCACGAACGCATCAGACCTGGGAACTTTTCGCAGCATGTTGAACGAAGCCCATTCGAAGGTGCCGAGGACGACCATAAACATCACGCCGACAAGCGCAGCCAATGGGATTCGTTCAATGATTGTCGAGCCAAACAGCACGAACCCGAGCAGGCAAACTGCAGCCGTAATGCCTGACAGTCGATGCCTTGCTCCAGCGGAGATATTGATCATGCTTTGACCGATCATGGCGCATCCCCCCATGGCGCCAAAAAGGCCAGAGGTCACATTCGCGAAGCCTTGAGCCACGCATTCTCGATTTGGCTTCCCGCGCGTGTTCGTAATTTCGTCGATCAGGTTCAACGTCATCAACGTTTCAATAAGCCCGATGGCCGCTAAAATGACGGCATATGGCAAAACAACGCGAAGCGCTTCCACGGTAAAAGGGACATCGGGAATCGCCAGCATCGGCAGTCCACCCGCGATCTTGGCAATGTCGCCCACGGTTCGCGTATCCAAACCGAACGTCTGACTAATGGCCGTCGCGGTAGCGATCCCGACGAGACCAGCGGGAACTGAGCGAGTCCACTTGGGCAGCAAGTACATGATTGCCATGACCAACCCCACGAGTCCCAGCATGATGAGAAGAGCTTTTCCCTGAAGATAGCCGTTCTCTGTTTTGAACTGCTGAAACTGGGCGATTCCAATCACCAAAGCCAGTCCGTTGACGAAGCCGACCGTCACCGGCAGCGGGATCAGGTGGACAAACTTACCCCAATGCATCAAGCCGAATGCGATCTGCAGACATCCCGCCAATAGAACAGCAGCGAATAGATATCCCGTACCGTGTTCATTGACGAGGCTCGTCATCACGACCGCCATCGCCCCCGTTGCCCCCGAAATCATTCCGGGACGGCCACCGAAGAGCGAAGTGATCAAACAGACAATGACCGCCGCATAGATCCCCACGAGAGGATCGACCTTTGCGACAAATGCAAACGCAATCGCTTCAGGGACCAGGGCGAGCGCAACTGTCAACCCCGAAAGAACCTCGACTTGGACATTGGGAACAGAACGATAGAACCACTTCAGCATGCAATGAACTTTCAACACAGAAAAAACGGCCCTCGCCGAACGGAAATCCCATCAAGGGCTCAGACTCAGAACGCCCGACGGCGATCGGCCATTGAGAATGGGACTGAGAGAACACTGCAGCGTCAGCGTCAGCGTCAGCGTCAGCGTCAGTTGCCCGTGAGTGTCAAATTTGGACAGACGCCGTCAGCCTGCCAGACGGAGAAACGGCATCACGGCGGAGTCGGACACATGGCGAGTGGCATCGAAATCAAAGTTAACCTGCAGAGCATCAATTTGTGGATCGGTATCCTACAAAGAGCCCGACTTCTCGACAACGATCGCCACTGCGGCCACCCTATCGCGATCCCGGAGGGTGCAGTCGTTATTTGGTAGTCAGTTGAACTGAGGAGCATAAATCTCAGGGTGCCACGATTTTGGAGTCCTCGACAAGGTCGTGCTCTTCCTCAATTCAGTCTCACGAATCCGGAGGTCACAGATTCAGTCGCTGCTGAACTCGGTTTTGCGGAGTTTCTGACAACCTGCTCTCCAAGAACTCGAAAGACACGGCCTTGTCGAGGACTCAAAAACCGTGGCACCCGCGTCTAATGTCGAAGGCACACTCCGTGTGCCGTGCGTTTTCGATGGGCCGCATAGCTTCTAAGCAACAGATACGGCACACGGAGAGTGTGCCTTCGACATTAAACAGGACGTTCGCCGGACACTTGCCTGCCCCTACCCGCTGATTCGTCGCGCCGGTATGCTGAACAGCCCGAAATTTGTACCGATGGGACCGTCGATGTCGTCTGCACTGTTGCTCGCCTTTGGATTTGGCAGCCCCCTGATGCTGTGGGGACTGGCGATTGGCGGCGCGCCGATATTAATCCACTTGCTGCATCGCCGGCGGTA
>DASYEA010000959.1:0-9325 GCA_036499265.1 Schlesneria sp.
AGAATAGGGGAACAAATCATGGATCTGAATGCTCGTCTTCGATCACGCTGTCTTCTGCTGAAGGACTCCGAGCTACGAAATTTCGCATGTGAATGCTGCGAGCGACTTCTCGTCATCTGGGATCATCCGGCGCTACGCGAACAAATCTCTCTCGGTCGTGAGAGGATGCATCGAGCCGTCACCCAAGAAGAACTCAACTCGTGGCGAGATCGATATTGTCCAATCTACGATTCATTTTATCCAGGTTATGGCGACCCATCTATTCCAGCACTTTGTCTGGCGGCAGCAGGTGAAGTTCTGTTCACAGATTCCTCCTTGACTGCAGCTATCAATGCGGCGAATTTTGCTGCGGAAGCCATGGCGAAGAACTTCGCGAGACTCGGAGATGACGCCGAATACGATCAGCGATTTGACGAAGGTTATCAATCTGAACGTGACCGACAATTAGGACTTCTTATTCCTGGATCGCCATCCATCTAACCCTTCTCTCCGCCAACCTGATTCTCTGGAAGCCACGGAAGAGGTCATGTCCAAATTAGATGGTCAGTACCTGCAAAAGAAAGGCGCTATCGAATGCATGCCATTCGACTACTTTTCCTGATGTTGTTGCTTGCTGGATGCGGTCGAGGTATGCCGAGGGACCCTGCCAGACCTACTCTCCATGCACCTCCGCTACCTGGCTATCCGAACTCGGCCGAGTACTTTCTTCCTCGCCCGACGATCCCGAACAATGTCCGAGATGAGATACCTTCGTGGATGAGAGAGGTTGCATCCGCCGATCTACCAGAGGTGATCGCGATGATTCAACTTCGCTTTGCTGAAATCGAGCCGCCAGAACTGAAGGCATTAGCGGACCAATTGAAGTCGTACAAGCCGGTTTCAATTGTCGTCCAGGAAAGTCGATGCTGGATACGCCTTGACTCAGCACACAAGAGCGAAATTGTCGGTGCTTCCGCGTTTGTTCCGGTCACGCCTGATGCAGCTCGGATACGATCGAATCTGATCGCAAATGGTTTCGAGGTCAATTCGCTATTCACCTCGTTCATGCTTCAGTTCGCTGGACTCGCAGAGGATTTTTCCAGCTCGGGTGGCTTTATTCGCGAGGATGAAAAGTGGGAGACGCTGTCAGAGGACTGGCATCAAGAAGTCATAGATAACTACGAGGATTGGCGCGGCTCACTCATGATCTATCACGCGCGCAATGGTGATCAAGTACTACTACATCGAGATGGCCAAGTCGGCTGGTGGGTCTTTGCTGAAGGTCACGTCGAACGCGACTTCGAATCGTTTGCTGATTTCCTTGCGTCTTACATCTCTCATCGAGCGAACGTCGCGTGGCCACTCGATTCCTACGGGCCACGAACCAGTGATCCGTGTTGCCCTTAGGCTGCTATCCAGGTTGGGCGGCATGTTGGCAACACTTACTGAGGGCGAGCGAAACGCTCGACCCCAGCCACCCGGCCGTTTTTCTATCTGTCTCCTTTGTTCCATCATGACGCGATGCTTGGCCTGTACTTCGCGTGGTACAACTGGTGCCGAAAGCACTCGAGCTTGAAGACGACTCCAGCGGCCAAGGCTGGATTGGCAGATAGCTTGTGGTTGCTGGAAAAGCTGCTGACGATGGCAGCGGCTTGATTGCCATCGAAACGAGCAAGCCCCGGCGATATGCTGTGGCTAGTTTCGTTTTACTGGAAGCCCGTCGTTGATCGCGGGCAAGTTTTCTTGGTCGTTCGGCCACACAGAGTGTCTATGCTTCAAGCCGCCTATCATGATGCGCAGAGAGAGTTGCTCGTCGATGGGCAGCGCGAGGATTACGAGCACTTTCGTGACGCCGTCAGTCGGTCGCTGGCTTCTGGCTCTGAAGTTGTATTGCCTGTTCAGAGCACTGGTAACACGGCGGTTTCCCATATTGTTGTGCGCAGCAGCACACCTCCCAATCGCGTTAGCTACGAGCGAGGCCGCGTTGTGTTTGCAATCTCGCCTGACTTGCAGGAGCAGTTCTTGTCCTTCGTCACGTTTCCTGCGGACGCCGACATGCCGGATTCCCCGATTCAGTATCATCATCACTACGAGGGACTGGCCGATGACGGAACATACGTTGCATCGGATTCGCTGCCGGTGGTTTTTGGATTGGAGAGAGTGTGACCTTGTGGCCTCACCAGGCGTTGCAGCGAATCATGTCCAATTTAGCGGGTCAGTACCCCAAATGAGGCGGACAGTGCCTACTCGACGATGGCTTTTACGACAAGGGCTTGCAGCTGATCCATGCCCTGTAACACGATGTTGATCGCGACCGAACGACTCGGACAAGTCAGTCTGAATGCTGCTGGCAGCCGGGCTGTAGCGCGGGTTTCTGTGCTGGTTGCGAGGGCGGGGAGCACTGCTTGTCCGAAGCGGCCAAGCAGTGGCACATGAGGGAGAAGGCGAGGAATTGGCTTAGGCCAGGATGTTCTGGACGATGTTGCCGTGGACGTCGGTGAGGCGGAAGTCTCGGCCGCTGTGCCGGTAGGTTAGTTTGGTGTGGTCGAGGCCCATCAGGTGCAGGATGGTGGCGTGGAAGTCGTGGACGTGGACTCCGTCAGTGGCGACTCGGACGCCGTATTCGTCGGTTTCGCCGTGCGTGACTCCGCGTTTGACTCCGCCTCCGGCCATCCAGGAGGAGAAGGCCCAGTTGTGATGTTCGCGACCTTTGGCGTCGGCGGTGTTGTTGAACGGCGTGCGACCGAATTCCGTGGTCCAGACGACGAGTGTTTCATCGAGCAGGCCGTGTGACTTCAGGTCTTTGAGCAATGCGGCGATTGGCTGATCGACGTTCTTGGCGAGGCGGGCGTGGTCCATCATGTCGCCGTGCGAATCCCAGTTGCCCGAGGAACCGGTATCGATCAGTTCGATGAACCGGACGCCGCGTTCGACCAAGCGTCGGGCCATCAGGCATTGCCAGGCGAAGCCGGAGGAACTGCCGCGTTGGAGGCCGTACAGGTCCAAGGTGGCGTCTGATTCTTTGGCGAGGTCGAAGGCGTCGGGGACGGCCATCTGCATGCCGAAGGCGGTTTCGAAAGTCTTGATCCGAGCGGCGAGTTGGGGGTCTTCGTTGCGACCGGCGAGATGCTTCTGGTTCATGCGGGCCAGGGCGGCGAGCTCTTTTTGCTGTTGCGTGCGGCCGATGCGCGGGGCGACATTGGCGATCGGTTCGGCTCCGGGAACGACCAGCGTTCCCTGATGAGCGCCGGGCAGGAAGTCGCTGGCGTAGACCTGCGTGCCGGCGTAGGTCTGGGCGGGGGCGATCGTCACGAAGGAGGGGAGATTGCGGTTTTCGGTTCCCAGGCCGTAGCTGGTCCAGGCGCCGAGGCTGGGGCGAGCGAACGCGAAAGAGCCGGTGTGCATACCGAGCGTCGCGTTGTAGTGGTTGGAGTGGTCGGTGTGCATCGAGCGAATCAGAGCAATGTCATCGACGCAACCGGCGATGTGCGGGAACAGGCCGCTGACTTCGGTGCCGCATTCGCCATGCTTCTGGAAATCCCACTGCGGCCGTTTCAAGAAGATCCGTTCATAGCCGGGGCGATTCTTGATCTCGGGGTGATCGAGCTTCACTTCCTTGCCGACGTCCTGGTACAGTCGCGGCTTGTGGTCGAACGAATCGACGTGCGAGACGCCGCCTGTCATGAACAGGAAGATGACGTGCTTGGCCTTGGCCGGGAAGTGGCTTTGCTTGGGGGCGAGCGGGTCGCCGGAGGCCGCGACTTCGACTTCATTCGCCAGCAGTTCGTGCAGGATGCCGGGCATCAGCAGCGAACTGGCGACGGCGGATTGCAGCACTTGCCGGCGGGTGGCTCGTGGATTCGAAGACTGATGTTGATCGCACATATCGTTAGTCCACAAACAGGAATTCATTGCTGCTGAGCATGACGCGGCACAGGGCGGGCCACGAACCGTCTTTCAAAAACTCGGTGGCATCGGCCACTTGATCGTCGGTCGGGGGATGACCGAACAGCGTGCGATAGGCGACGTCGATCTTTTCGCGATCGGTGGGGAGAGCCGCGAGGTTGGCCGCGAGCTTCTCGGCACTGGTATGCAGGAACTGGTCGTTCAGGAAGAACAAGGCCTGCGTCGGAACGATGGTCACGTCGCGAACGGGGGTACTGGTGTTCGGGTCGGGGCCATCGAACAGAGTGAAGAATCGAGTCCGTCGATTGCGCTTTTGCATGACGTACACGGATCGTTTGGCGGTTTCGTATTCGGCTGCGAACGGCCCGTGTTGTGAGAAGCCCCAGGTGGCTTCCGGTGGGAAGGGGTGGCTTAGACCTGGTTGTCGATCGAGTTGGCCACTGACAGATAGCAAGGCATCTCGCAGTTCTTCGGCGGTCAGGCGACGACGCGGGAATGTGGTGTACAGTTCGGGAGGGGCGGTTGTTTCAGCGGTCGAAGTGATCTGATAAGTGTTGCTGAGCATGATCAGGCGATGCAGTTCGTTGATGTTCCAGCCGCTGCGAATGAACTGCGAGGCGAGATAGTCGAGCAGTTCGGGATGTGTTGGAGGAATGCCGCGCGAGCCGAAGTCGTTGGAAGATGTGACCAGGCCGCGACCGAAGTGCCACTGCCAGACGCGATTCACGAAGACTCGAGCGGTCAGTGGGTTGGTCGGTTCGGTCAGCCACTGAGCCAGTTCTTTTCGACCGCTGGAATTGGGGTCTTGGAGCTTCTGGCCGCCGAGGACATCCAGGAACTTGCGAGGGACTTCGTCGCCTAGATCGGCCGGTTCGCCGCGTTTCTGCAAGCGAGTGTTCTTGGGCTGGCCTTCGGTGACGGCGTAGCCGACCGGGATCGTTAACTTTGGAGCGAGGTCGGCTCGCTGCTTTTTGGCGATTGATAGCGCTTGGCTTTGTTCGGCAGTCTTGGTGAAGAGACTCGTGAAGTCGACGGCTTGTTCTTCGCCGGGTGCGGCCGAGTGGAGCTGTTCGAGATTCCAGCCGATGCCGTCTGGTCCACCGGGGTGAGCATCGGTGACTCGGCCCGCGATGGTGACAACGCCGTCAAACGGACAGAGCCACGCGAGCGCGACCGGGCCGGATGGGCCAGGATGCATGAAGAAGGATCGCGGTGCGAGATTGGACCAGACTGAGACAGGCTCTTTGGAGGTGTTGACGAAGATCGAGGGTGTATCGCCGTTTCGCCAGGCTTTGAGTTCACCGCGGCCTTGAATTGCTTCGAGGCTTTCGGGGAGCAGGGCCATGCCCTCGCGGGTGTCGAAGAACGACCATGTCGCGACGTTGCCGTAACGGTCCGAGTGGGGATTAGCGGCGGTGAAGTCGTCGATCAGATCGGAGACATTCCATTGTCGCGAGCTGCCGCCGACTTCCGTGATCGCGAACTCGACCAGCGTCGAGTCGGCACCGTGGTTCGTCGGTCCCGTGATGGAGAGCTGAATGAGATCTCCGCGCTTCACGGGAATCTGATCTGTCGCGTTGTTGTCACGTTTCAGTTGTGCTGAGAATGCTGCCGCGCTGCTGTCTGCGATGATGCCCGTTGAGAGCGAGGTGACTTTCTTCGACGTCAACTCTTTCAGCTTCCGCGCCGATCCGGCGACTTCGTCGGAGAGCTGTTTGATGGCTGTGTCGAGTGCGGCGGCCTGGTCGAGGGCCGGCTTGACTGTGCGGGCGAATTCATCGGGCGGGAGCAGCGGGATCAAGTCGCGGGGTTGTTGTTGTGGTTCACAACCGGGGAACGCGAACTTGGTGCTTTCGAGAATGCCGTAGAGGCCGTAGTAGTCTTTGGCCGAGATCACGTCGAACTTGTGATCGTGGCATCGGGCACACGCAACGGTCAGGCCAAGCATTGACTTGCCGAGGGTATCGATTGAGTCTTCGAACGTGAGATGCATGTCCTTATCGATGTCATGTCCGAACCGACGCGCGATCGCCAGATAGCCGGTGGCGACGACTTTGTCGGAGTATTCAGACGCGGGGGCTTCAGCGGCGAGTAAGTCTCCGGCGATCTGATCGCGGACGAATTGGTCGAACGGCAGATTGCGATTGAAGGCTTGAATGACCCAGTTGCGATAACGCCAGGCATGCGGCAGCGGGTGGTCGGAGTTCTCGCCCGCCGTGTCGGCGTAGCGGACCAGATCGAGCCAGTGTCGACCCCTTTGCTCGCCGTATTGAGGTGACTTCAGCAGGCGGTCGACGACGGTCGCGAAGGCCTGGGGTGATTGATCATGTTCGAACGCCTGGATCTCTTCGGGTGAGGGAGGGAGCCCTGTCAGATCGAAGGTGGCTCGGCGGATCAGGGTTTGTTTGTTTGCGGCCGCGGCGGGTTGAACGCCAGCCGCTTCCTGCTTGGCGCGGATGAAGGAGTCGATGCTGGTGGCGATCCATTTCTTATCTTGGACTTCGGGAATGGCGGCGTCGCGAATCGGTTCGAAGGCCCAGTGACGAGCGACTTCGAAACGAGCCGTCTTCGCAGGCCAGTTTGCACCGTCCTTCACCCAGGTGACAAACGAAGCGATTTGATCGGGACGAAGTGCCTTCTCTTTTTCGGGGGGCATGGCCGAGACATCTTCGTGCCGCTGAATCGCTTGAATCAGTCGGCTCTCGTCGGGGTTGCCCGGAATGATTGCAGCGCCGGACTCGCCCCCTTTCATGAGGGCGTCGCGCGAGTCGACTCGTAGTTCGCCCGACGACTTCAGTTCGCCGTGACAGCGTAGGCAGCTATTGATGAGGACCGGGCGAATCTTCGTTTCGAAGAAGTCATCCCGTTCATCGGCCGCGACCACTCCGCCGGTCAGCACCAGCATAAAGAATAGGACTCGAGAACCAGCGTCAGTAAATCGATTCATCTTCGTTGCCTTCAACACGGTAAATGCCATCGTCAGGGCAACGACCGCAGTACCCTATTATCGGATTAATCCAATTGCATGCAATCGTGATTTGGAGAAGTGGTCGCCCACTGATCGGCTAAATTGACGATGACGATATAAATTCCGCCCGATTCGCTGGCGTCATCCTCGGCCAAAAAATCAGATGCACCGAGAGAAACAGCAACATTTCTGCCATTGGCAGATAATGGAAATCGACTCCGGGAAGTTCGCTCGGCTGAATCAATGTGGTGCGCCATTGATTTTCAGGAGTCAGGAACGCCATGAAGGTGGGGTCGTTAGCATCCCGAATAATCAGTTCATGTTTCTGTCGGCGAAATCCACCGCTCACGGAATGATAATGGTATTGAATGCCATTAATGCAGAAAGACACCTTGTCGTGAACGATCCAACTACGCAGCCTCATCAAGACACTTGTTTCCCTATCGGATTACAGTAATGGCACAGCGACATGAAGAGTCGTTAGAAGTGGTTCGTGGACTGTATTCGTTAGGCAACGTGCGTCGACGTCACGTTTGGTCTCAACGAGTGATTCTGCTCTCCGTCTGGCTGTGTCTCTTCGGAATGATGGTAGCGCTGGTGGTTGTTGACTGGCTACGGCCATTTCGTCCTCAGGATCCTCGCACGGTCGCTGTCGTGGCTGCGATCTTAGTCTTCTTCATCGGAGGCCTGTTAGCCGGGTTAATCAATTTGGACCGCATATTCGGTCTTGCATGCCATGCCTGTGGCAAACAACTCGATCTGAATGAAACAAACGTGGCAATTGCGATTCATGCCTGTCCGCGTTGCCGGGGTGCTTTGTTCCACGAATGGCCCATCACCTGGATTGCGGCCGTTCCCGCGACCGACGACTCGACAAAGCTTTGGACTCTGGCCGACATTCGGCAGGCGGAGAAGACGCAGACGCGTTGTTTTCAGTTCGCACTTCTGAAGACGGCTCTAGCGGCCGCCGCGGTCTTTGCGATAACGCGGCTTTGCCTGCTTGCAGTCCCGATGCCATCTGATGTGCCAGCAGGAATTTTCGAGCAGTCGCTCGCTACCGTTACCGGAGGAATTGTCGTACTTGTCGGCATGAATTGGTCGATGCGCCACGCGGAATCCCAGTACTCGGTCAAATGCCTCGCTTGTGCTCATAACATTCACTTCAGCAGGATCATGAGATCGACTGGCAACTGCCTCAATTGCGGTTGCCGCGTGCTGCGGGACGCCGACTTGGTCGAGATCCCTGCCGAGAAAGGGGCGACACATCTTCTTAGCCGATCGGCCTATCGTGCTGCTGCTGATCGTTTCATTCGACAAGGTGTTTGGATGTGCTTGGGGATCTTTGGCGGTGGTGCTGGGATCTATTATTGGCTTGTGATCTGCTGGTTTGGATATCGGCTGAACAGGGAAATTTCGTTTCGCGAAGTGGCGTTGGTTTATGTGGGGTTGTTGGTGTTGATCGCCGTCTTGGGCGGGTTGGAAATTAGACTGAAAAGGAGATTACGCTGTCCAAATTGCGGGAATTCGCTGCTGCAGAACCAATCTCTGATCCTGGCGACAGGGAACTGTGCAGGGTGTGGACGAGGTATTCTGGAACCGACGCATGTTGATGCTAAGGAGTGATAGGCGCAGCAAACCGGCCAACCCCGGACGCATCATCGGCATGGATGCGGTTCTGCTGACATCAATCGAGCATATTGTCCTGAAGTTGCCCACGATAGAATCACGATCTGGCACAGCAACAGCCCCGATCCGTCTCAGGAGCCACTTGAAATGCGAATCCTCTCGTCTTGGCGACAGGGACTGATTGTTGTCCTGCAACTGATCTGCACGGTGTCCATTGCACACGGTGCCGACAAATCGAATCGGACGTTGTTCGGGAATGCCGCGGTTCAGCGAGAACTGAAGCTGACCGATGAGCAGAAGTCGAAGATCAGCGCGATCCTGACGGAGATGGAACTGCAGATCGCGAAGGACATGAAGGCCGCGAAGGATGATCCGGATGAGGAAGCTGACATTATCGATTCGATCCTGGTTCGGCACGGTCCGCAGTTGGAATCGGTGCTCGACAAGCAGCAGGCTTTGCGAATCTGGCAGATTGGTCTGCAAGCGGGTGGTTCCGGGATGTTCAACAGCAGTCGAGTCCGTCGGGTGCTGAATCTGACGCCGGAGCAACTGACGAGAATGTCGGATGAATCGGAGAAGACCGTTAATCGCGTCAGGCTGTTAGCGAAAGATCCGAATGTTGAGCGTGAGACGATCGAAGAGCAGACGGAGATTGCCAAGCAAGAGTCGTTGAAGTCGAGTCTGGCGATTCTGACGGCGCGACAGCGAGCGGATCTGCAGGCATTGATGGGCAAGCCGTTTGATGTTGAGTTGCTGAAGTATCCCGATGGTCAGGCACCGCGACCTTTGACGTTTGTGTTCGGGATCGATGGCAAGAATGCATTCCTGCTGGTGAACTCGCCGTTG
>DASYEA010000960.1:0-4130 GCA_036499265.1 Schlesneria sp.
ATTGTCGCCGCGCCGATGAAGCAGCGCGGCGACAGACTCGATTGCGCTAATCAACTCTTGGCGGCACTAGCAGCACCGACATTGATGTAGGCGTGCACGTGTGGTGCTCCGCGGAAATGCCAGACGAATGCGGGGCCTTCGACTCGCCAGATGTCCCAGACCTTGTCGTTGCCCAGGTCACCCTGCTGATAGAACGCCATGTGCAGCTTGTCGATCCCACCTGATCCCTTGACGATCTCCATCACTTCGTCGGCGTCTTCCTGGCGATAGGGCGCCAGCAGAACTTTCAGCGTCTTCTCGACGAGTGCTTTCTGATCGCTGGAAAGATGGCCAATCGCGATGCCGGGGAACTTGCCGGATTCGCCTTGAAGGGCGACAGCCGCTTCGTTCGGAGCCTTCTCGACGAGAGCGTCCTTGGCCTGCTTCGCATCCAAAGCTCGAAAGACTTCGTTCACCTGCTGGGTCTGGTAGTAAAACAAGTTCGCCTTCGGATCTTCTTCGCCGTGACCGTAGATGATCGGACCACCAAACGCGGCCTTGTCGATGCTGTTGCCGTCGGCTCGCAAAGTCAGATGGCGGCCGGTCAATTCCCATTCGAACGACGACTTCCCGGGTTCACCGAACATCGCGACGCTGTAGTCGCCGATGCCGCCGCTATCAAATTCCATTTGCTTTTGCAGGCGAGCGTATCCGTCTGGTGACGTCACGGCTTTAACGATCTCTTCGATCTGCTTCTTTTGTTCCGCATTATAGAAATCGCTGCCCACGATCGGTTTGGTGATGTGCCAGTTGGCATTGACCTTTTGACGCAGCGGATCGTTGATCGAAAAACAGATCGTCTTCTTCTGCTCGTCGGACAGCGAGTTATAAAATCGGCCGACAGTCGTCTCGGCGGCGCTGGTCGCGGTTGGAGCGGCATAAGCACCCGGCAGCGACCACATCGAGGTACTCGCAGCCGCAGCCATCCCACCAAGAGCCTTAATGAAGTCTCGACGATCTGTGTCACAATCCGTGCAGGCAGGTGTGCGGCGCTTCATTGAGTCTCTCCTCTGATGGCATTGGAAGCTGGAATAGGAGCCGCAATCAGTGATTGCAGCTCACACCAATTGGTATTCATTGATCTTCTCACTCTAGTTTCTTCCTGTCCAGACTCTACAGGCGAAATTGAGGTTGTTGAGCTCCGCTTTTGAATGCAGCGCTGCCCGAATCTTGAGCAGGAAATAGCCAAAACCGAAGGAAAAGCCAGTCAAAAACGATCGGTTCAAGATTTGCTTCCTCGTAAGGTTCGCTCATGACAACTCTTAGAAGAGGATTGGCGAGGTCATCATGGTCTGGTTAGCTTTCGACATGAGTATTGCACTGAGCGGTTTGGTCCTGTTGGGCTTCGGGCGATGGTTATTCGACCTGGCTCAACACCGTCAACCGGAACATCGCCACATCGATTGAAATCGGTCAGACCCAGAATCGTGGTCCCGCTCTTTCGCCATTGGTGCGAAGTCGCGCAACGCAATCGCTGTTACAGCGAATCCGAAATTGCCGTCACGAAGCGGGGTGAGTTTCGCTTCGTCTACGAGTCAGTTCAGTGAACTCGAAGTCATCGCGAGCCACTTCTCGCTGATCGGCACTGGCGATCCTGCCCTCCCAGCCCTATACTTCGCGCAGATCATTTCGTTTCTCTGCGCCCAGGACTGGTAAGCCGTTATGGACAATGAACTTCGCGACCAAGCTCGCAGTTTGATTAGCCGCATTCTCCAACTCCGAGACTCTCTTTGACTGGGCTGGCAAGACAAAGAAAATCGAAGAGATCAACGCCAAGATGGGCGAACCGGGATTCTGGGATAGCCAGGAATCCGCTCAGGCGACGATGAACCAGTTGAAGCAGGTCAACGTCACGCTGAAGCCACTGACCGAACTGATCACCGGGGCTGAAGACCTGGGGGTCATGCTGGAGTTCGCCGAGGAAGAGGGCGGCGAAGAGATGGCTGGTGAGATTCAGGAAACAGTCACTCGACTGACTGAAGACTTCGACGCAGTCGAACTGCAGGCCATGTTGTCGGCTCCGGAAGATGCCAGTTCCGCCTACATCGCCGTGCAATCGGGTGAGGGAGGGACTGACGCACAGGACTTCGCCGAAATGCTGCTACGCATGTATCAGCGTTGGGCGGAGACGCGCGGATTTGCGACCGAGTTGCTGGAAACTTCGCCAGCGGAAGAAGCCGGGATCCATTCGGCGACGCTGGCTATTCGTGGACCGTACGTCTACGGGTTGCTGAAAGGTGAGACTGGCAACCACCGGTTGATCCGCATGAGCCCGTTTGATTCGGCTCATCGTCGCCAGACTTCGTTTGCTGCAGTCGACGTCACGCCAGAACTCGACGACAGCTATTCCGTCGACATCAAATGGGAAGATCCTCTAGAGATTCGCGAAGATATCTTCCGATCCGGTGGTGCGGGCGGGCAGAAGGTGAATAAGACCGACTCCGCCATTCGCCTGACGCACTTGCCCTCGAATACCGTGGTGCAATGTCAGAACGAGCGAAGCCAGCATCAGAATCGAGCATTGGCTCGAAAGATGATGATCGCCAAACTCTATCAAATCGAAATGGACCGCCGCGAAAATGAATCGGCCGCCAAGCGTGGCCAGAAATCGCGAATCGGATTCGGGGGCGGCACGATCCGTAGTTACGTTCTGCACCCGGAATCGTACTGCAAAGACAATCGCTCGGATTACAAAACATCTCATCCACTAGCGGCTTTGGACGGCGACTTGGATCCGTGGATTAATGCCTATCTGCGATGGGCGATGATGCAAAACCAATAGAACCAGTCTCACACCTTGAGGTCGTATCATGACGTGCCAACGACTGCTCGCGTTGTCTCTGGTCGCATTGCTGGGGTGTGGCGCGCAAGCACCGGGCCCCACCGCAGAGAAGGGGCCGATATCTGAACCGATATCGAAAAACGTTGGCAGCGACGCGGAAATCGCAGAGCAAATTGGAAAGGTGCTGATCGAACACAATTTGGGTTCGAGCGACATCACGATCAGTTTCAAGAAGGGTGTTGCCGTCCTTTCAGGTGACGTGCAATCCGACGTGGAGCGGAAAACTGCGCTGAAAGCAACAGCATCGGTTCCCGGCGTTCAAAGCGTGCTGAATCAGTTGCAGATTGCCGTAGCGAAGACAGCAGAAGTCAAATCTCAAGCTGTTCAAACTGCCAGCAAGGATTCAGCAACACCGGCTCTTGAAGAACCCACGGCCGATGGCCACAACTGGCTGAAGCGCGAAGAACTCGAACAGGGTTGGGTTCGATTGTTCGACGGACAGACTTTATTTGGCTGGATAGCAAACAGCGACCTCAACTGGGCCGTCAAAGATGGGGTGATCTCAGCGGATACTGGCAAGCCGGGGTTGCTCTGCACCACAACGCGATTTGCCGACTACGAATTGCGATGCGATTACAAAGTCGCAGCGGACGGCAATAGCGGTATTTTCCTACGAACGCCATTCGATCCGAAAGATCCGGCTGTTGATTGCTACGAACTCAACATGTGTGACACACATCCGGCGTTCGGAACAGCGAGTCTCGTCAAGCGAGCCAAGCCAGAGCCTGCTGTGATGGGTGACGGGGAATGGCATTCGTTTCACGTGCGCATTGACGGCCCCAAGATTGTTGTCACCTTCGATGGGAAGCAGGTCCTTGAATACACGGACGCGACCGAGAAGCCGCTGACAACGGGCCATATCGGCCTGCAGATGAACGGTGGCAAAATTGAGTTCCGCAACGTCTACCTCAAGCCATTGGGAACACAGCCGCTATTCGACGGTGAATCGCTGAAGGGATGGCGCGAGGTCGCTGGATCGAAGAGTCAGTTCTCCGTGAAGGACGGGACGATCCACGTCAAAGATGGTCGCGGCTTCCTGGAGACCGAACGAACTGCCGAAAACTTCGTCCTGCAGTTTGAAGCAATCACAAATGGCGACAAACTCAACAGCGGCATCTTCTTTCGAGCCATGCCAGGAACCGAAAAGGCTCCTTCAAACGGCTACGAATTTCAGATCCAAAGTGGCTTCAAGAATGGCGACCGGACTCAGCCAGACGATCACGGCACGGGGGCCATTTTCAAACGAGTT
>DASYEA010000961.1:0-4736 GCA_036499265.1 Schlesneria sp.
ATCACGGCTGCCAAACACCGCGTCCGCCTCGCCATTGCTGACAATTTCGTAAGCAGTCTTCAGTGCTGCCAAGTCATAGGGAAGATCGGCATCCGTGAACGCGACGACACGCCCTGTCGCAGCCAACAGTCCGTTCTGGACCGCAGATCCTTTGCCACCATTCGGCTGGCGAATCGTCGAGAACCGGTTGCCATAACCGGCAGCCAGTTTCGCCGTGTTATCTTTGCTGCCATCGTCCACCACAATGACGCGGTAGTTGATTCCCCACTGATCCAGATACGCGGCGGCATCGGTCAAGGTTTTCGGAAGGCGAGACTCCTCATTATAGGCGGGAATCACGAGAGTTAAGTCATGATCCGATGCGGGGAATGGATTCACGCTTGTAGGACTCGGGTTGGCGAATTCTGCAAACGAAATGATCGACGCATCCTGATTCTGCTCTTCGATACTGGCCCGCGAGGCACTCATGAAACCGTTCCTCAAAATTAAGCTCGGCGAACGGTAACCAAATTGACAGGGTCCAGCAATACCTTTTTTTCGCCCCAACCTTACAGCAGGATTAGAGTTTGAGAATTCTTAAGCTAGTCTGAAGAGTTATTTTGTGGGATATTTCGACCTGACATGTGACTTTTTGTCGCACCTGCTTGGCCTAAGTGCGTCGGATACCACGAGATCTGAATGACAGCGTCTTCCGTCCAATCCACACCGTTCAGTCGCGCAGCTTGGGGCGTTTGGATCGCCTTAACTTTAGTTGTCTGCATCGCCGCGGTGACTGGCAAAGAAAGATCCGTCACCCCCTCTTATCGTGGGGCCGTCGAGAATTGGATCGCGGGTGATCCGATTTACAATATGGCTGGATCGGATTTCATCTACTTCCCGCAGGCAGCATTGGTTTTCGCACCTTGGGGACTGCTACCAATACCGGTGGGCGAAGTTCTATGGCGAGAAACGATTCTTGGTATACTGGCTGCCGGTGTCTATCGATTCACCAGACTTGCCAGCACGGACGATCGATGGTTCCTGATCAACACGTTTGCCTCGGCCGGAACAGCGGCAGGCTGTGCTCGTAACGGCCAGTCGACACTGATCGTCACCGGACTAATGCTGTTGGCGATCGTCGATTTGCATGATCGTCGCTGGTGGCGCGCGACACTGCTGCTCTCCCTGGCATTTGCTTTCAAGCCCATCGCGTTCGTCTTGATCCTGCTCGTTGCTGCGATCTATCTCCAGATGCTGTGGCGACTGACCATTGGTTTGCTGATCGTGGCGGTGCTCCCGTTCTTGACTCAAAGTCCAGACTATGTCATCTCACAATTCCAAGCTTGCTACGAGAACTCACAGCGCGCATTTGAAGTCGGCATCAAGGGACACTGGGCTCAACTATTTGGAATGCTGAAGGTTGTCGGCCTGGATGTTCCCTCGCCCGCCCAGCAAACCATCCGAATTGCAGTTGCTGGTGCGACTTTGGTGATCTGCTGGGTCGCCGTCCGTCGACTTCCGCCAGCACGCGGCTTGTTCTGCCTCTACGCGTTCGCGACCAGCTACCTGATGCTGTTCAACTCACGAACGGAAGGCAGCACCTACGCGATGATCGGACCGGTCTACGGATTGCTGCTCGCCAAAGCCTGGATCGGTCAGCGCAACCAAATGAGAACGATAGGTTATCTATTGGCCGTAATCGGCACCGTGTTCAATTTCGATTTGGCGCTGCTGGTTGTGAAGCGACCAGACGAAATCTGGCTCTGCCCGTTTATCTGCCTTGTCATAACCGTCGATCTGGTTCGACGAATAATCCGCGAAATCAGCCAAGCCACTATGACATCTGGCCCGGCGAACTTGGCCTAGCGGGCGGAAGTCGGCTCCATCCGAGGTACCGACGACGACTCGGTTTTGCGCCAGAAGGGCGTCAGAAACAGGTACGAACAGACTCGGCACCGGGCTCGCACGAATAACAGAGCCAACAGCAATGGGGCAGGCGATTTACTGCGGCGAAACGATTTCGATCCGCAATGAGGGCAGCACATGTTGCAGTCATCCCGTATTCATCTCAGGTCACATAAGAACACGACTTAAGCATGTCATCGGCAAAGCGTCATTCCGTCGTGGGGCAAAACGCACCACACAACACGACCTGCAGCGAACAAAGGCCGACCGCCCCATGCATTCAGCAGGAGCGATAAAATCGGACGACCGCAATCGACACTCTCGTGCCTGCTATCCCTGTCGCTCCCCTGATTCAGGTGCGGACTGCACCCACGTCCGCAGAACTTCCGCGACGCTCCATGCTTGCGCAATACACCCTCGAGGGGTGAACGGTGCTTCGGCGTCGAAAACCTCGCTAATGGAACCGATACAGGCCTCACCCAGATGAGGCACAAATCCTTCCAGCAGCTTCCGAGCACCGGCTCGATCGTTCTGATTGACCTTTTGCCAGGCATCCAGAAATGGCCCAATCAACCAAGCCCAAACTGTTCCCTGGTGATAAGCCGCATCGCGAGCCCGCAGATCGCCGTAGTACCGCGGCTTGTAGTCCGGATGCCCTGGTGCCAGTGACCGCAGCCCCACGGGTGTCACCAATTGCTTCTGAACGACATCAATGACCGCTTCCCACCGCCCTCGGTCCAGCACTGGATAACGAGGTGAAATTGACAAGATCTGGTTCGGACGACAAGCGGGATCATCACCACTCTCGCCATCAATCACATCGAATAAGAAACCAAGATCCTCGTTCCAGAATCGCTCATTGAAACTGACTCGGGCTCGCTCGGCGTGATCAAGGATTGGACGCGATTCAGCGTCACCGCGCTCTTCACCCAACCACTTCGCCAGCAGACACAGTGCATTGTACCAGAGGCTATTGATCTCGACGGCCTTTCCACGTCGCGGGGTCACCACCCAATCGTCGACCTTGGCGTCCATCCATGTCAGTTGGTAGCCCTGCTGACCTTGCTTGAGCAATCCGTCTGCGGGATCGACTCCAATCCCGAATTTTGTTCCTCGCAAATGATGATCAATAATGTCCAGCAGCACCGGCAACAACGAACGCAGCGTTGATCGATCTCCTGTGCATTCGACGTAACGATCCAAAGCATGGAAGTACCACAATGATGCGTCGGCGGTGTGATAAACACCTTCCGTCATACCGTCAGGGAAGTAGTTCGGAATCAATCCGTCGCGGACGTAACGAGCAAAACTCCGCAGGATGCAACCGGCCTCCCAGTGCCGGCCTGTGACCAGAGTCAACCCGTCCAGGCTGATCATCGTGTCGCGACCCCAGTCCGTGAACCAGTGGTATCCCGCGATAATGCTGCGTAGTTCGTCACCGGAGACCGATCCGAGAGCCGTGTCCCGCGAGCGACTGGCTGGCGTAATAATGAACTGATCTGCGGCCAGCATCAGTTCGGCAGACATGGGATCGCGCGCCGCAGGACCTGCCATCTCCAGCAATCGTTCGCGGCGATCTGTCTCCGCTTGAGCTGCCAGATCTGGTGGGATCGCGTTGATCGAATCCCAAGACTCCGTCGATGCAATTAGCGTCGCCGAACTTCCCTGAGACAGATCGACTCGGAAGTAACCGGGACTCCACAGCTCGCCCGCCGATTCATACCCGCGCGATTCTTCGATGCGATACAGAACTTCGCTCATGCGAGTCCCTTCGATCGTAAAGGCTCGGTTCTGACCCTGCAGTTGCAATCGCAAAATCGGCAATTGCGGACCAGCTGACAATTCGCAACGGTCGTTCACAGCAGTCAGCGTGTACTCGTTCGCCAGAGGTGTGCTCACGGGAGCTTCGTGCGGCCTGAAATGGACCGCAGGACGAAGCTTCAGCCGGATTGTCCCTTCGCCACGCGCCAGTCGATAGGAAACATAAACGGTATTCAGCCGATGATTCATCAACAGCCGTTTTTCAATCACGATGTCATCCAGCTCATAGAGCCAGACCGGCAGCCCCCCTTCCAACCGAAACTCGATCAACGATCCAGTCTCGAGTTCCAACCTTCCGCCGACCCATTCCTGACCGCCAAATCGAATCACTCGACCATCAGGCATTCGAACCTGCTCGGACAAGTGATTGAACATCATCATCCGGCCAAATGGAGCAGGAAGTGCCGCCACCAGCAGTCCGTGATAACGGCGAGTCGGAATTCCGCTCACCGTCCCCGACGCGTAGCCGCCCAAGCCGTTGGCAACCAGCCATTCGCTGGTCAGCAACTCTTCGGTGTGCTTCAGATTCGTTGCACAGGGCATACTTCTCACAAGGTCTGCCAGGCGAATCGTGTCACTCATTTTCAGTCTCTTCCGTTGTATCTGTTGCCGAAGGCTGTGCAATCAACAGCACCCCAGCTTGGCCCGGTAGTTTCCATCCGTCCTTCGTTTCGGGCATGGCTGCCCCTAACCCGCCATAGTCGGGATCTTCGCTCGACCAGTGCATCTGCCAGGACATATGCAGAGGCGGCGCAAGCAATGGTTCAGGAACAATATCCAGTGTTAGATCGCAGCCGAGGTTAATCACCAGCAGTCGATCCGCTTGTGCCCCGCCAAAAAATCTCAGCACAAATGCCTCGGGCCCCAGGACAGCACCGTCGAAAGTCCCGCGGCGAGGCGACCGCAAAACCGCGTCGTTCAGTCGCAGATGAATCAGATCACGATGAAGCGCATAGGCTTCAGCATGCAGCTCTCGCTCTTCAAACTTCAGCTTGCATCGCTCGAATGTGGCTGGATCCCCTGGATCCGCC
>DASYEA010000962.1:0-3110 GCA_036499265.1 Schlesneria sp.
AATCCCGCTGTGCGGGGCTGAAAACGCAGGCAATTCTGCCTCGACCAAGCCTCAATCGATGAGGTCTGACTGGCACACTAGTTGTGCCTCTCTTGTGCCATAGAATTGGTGACTTCACCAACCCCAATTTCATGATTTTTGATGATTTCATTCGAAGTTTTTCGACGTCCAGCGAGACCGAAGACAGCACGACCTTGTCGAAGCTCCAAAATCGTGGCACCCGCTGAACTTGCTTCGGATACTGTGTCGAGGCGTCACATCAGCTCTGCGAGCAACAAAATCCAAAGCACATGCACTTGGCACAACCCGTGGTCGGCTCTAGTGCGAGGACGCCATCGACAGAAGTGCGGCGACGACTACTCCAAGCCCGACAACGAGAGCAACCACTGTCACCCCTCCATCGAAGGCTGATGTTGTTGCCCGTGATGAAGAACCGTCGTTCATAAAGTCAACCTGCGAATTGACATTGTGGTGCGGCTCCGAGGTTTGATTCATGAGATTGATTGTTTCTAAATTTTGATGGACCTGATCGGCATCATCCGACATGACGAGTTGCTCCCTAAAGTTAGCAATATGGTAACTCAACGAGTGTCGGATACATTGGATCAAATCTTTTTCAGCCGTTCGTTGGATCGCGATTTATTGGGCAAGCGTGACCTGTTGGGCAAAGTCCCCGTGGTCGAGTGCCGAGGGTGAATTGACAGCGAAAGCGATGACGATAAGGTGGAGCTTGAGAGTCAATATCATCGGTTGACGACACAACCTCGCGACTGGTGACACAACTCCTCATCCGACCGAGTATCGTGGTGGCGAGTCCCCGTTCCACGATGAAAGAACGATCCCGCGGTGCGGGCTTCAATGCGATTTCATCGCTGATGCGGAAGGGCTAAGAATGCGTGATTTTTACTGCTGGGCAATCTTGATCATGTTGGCCTGTTCTGCGGCGACTGCGATCGCTGAGGAACCGGTTGGCGAGGCCGATGCCGTTGGCCAGATCGAATCACTTGGTGGCAGGATCAATCGACAGGGCCCCATGGGCTTAGCGGTCAACTTTGAACCAGTTCCAACGGTGACAATTCAGTTCTGGTGGATCGTGGTTCCGCTGACGCTGATCTCAGCGTATTTGCTGCTGTCCAAACGCAGCCCGGACGACAGAGCGAAACGAGCACCATCGGACTCGTGATCCGTCTGCATCGATCACTATCGCTCAACCTGGATATCCGGCAACGACTTTCGAAGTTTCTGGATGCCCGATTTCGTGACCTGTGTCCTCTCGACAGAAACAAAGCCAAGGCCCGGAAGAGTACGAAGCTGCTGAAGCCCCTCATCCGTGACTAATGTTCCGGCGAGATCGAGAGTCGACAAACTGGCCAGCCCAGAGAGAGCGGTCATCCCGGCATCGGAGACTTTGGTATCACTGAGAGACAGTTGACTGAGTTGCGTCAAATTGCCAAGTTCTTTCAGGCCGGTATCTGTGATCTTCGACCCCGGAATATACAGATTCGTCAGTTGTGTCGATTCACAAATCTGCCGCAATCCCTCGTCGGTGATCGAAGTGTTGATCAACGACAGGCTCGTGAGCAGTTTGAATTCCTTGATCGCTTGCATCCCAGTGTCTGTCACGCCGGGGCCGTTCGCGCCGAGTGAAGTCAGATTTTTCAATGCGACAATGTTTTGTAATCCAACGTCGGTGGATTGAGCTTCATTGAGCCCCAGTGCCTCTAGATTTGGCAGAGACTGAAGCTGCTTCAATCCTTCATCAGTCACAGCAGTCTCGTGCAGAAAGACTCGCGTCAGATGCGGGATCGAAAGAAGCAGATGCAGATGTTCGTCCGCAAACTTCCGCTCCGTGCTGTCCTGGAATGACAATGTCGCGGGCATCACTGCAGGTGCAAGCGAGCTGGCAGCCGGATCGAATACTAGTCCTTCGTCTGGCGCTGACAGTGTGGGAATTACCGGCCTCAAGGGAGCCGTACTGGCCGGTAAAGCCGCAACCCCAGGTGGAGTTTCGCTGCCTAAGATTTCGGTCACATCACTGAACCAGTACCACAGCAACTTTCCATTGCGAGTCGCCAGACCCGAGATTCTCATCGGTTCATCGGGATCAGCCAAGAACGGAAACTCGATAAAATCATCTGTGGCAAAGCTCCTGATCCAGCCCGCCATGAAGAGCAGCGCCAGCAGCAGCGTGACCATGCCACATTTCCGCCGCCAGCCGTGAAAGATTTCGCGCATGAGTCCATTCCCTCTACTCCATCCTGCGGAGTTCGCATTCCCTGCGCACTCGAGAAGCAAAAGATAACCTGCGATCGAATGTTCGTCGATGCCCGAACACGACCGATCAGGGACCTGGAATGGACGGCGCGCTCGAAATTCGCTGCTGATCGGCGGCAGAGTGGCCGGGTCTGGAGCGGTCTGGAGCGTCCTCGCGACGGCCCAGAGTTCTTCCAGCCTCGCTATTGGGGATATTCGCGAGTGCCGGGTTCCATTCGCGAACAAACTGCCCAGATGTGGCCGGGCGTCAACTGCTTCAATGTGCATTGATCTTGGATGCGTGTTGACAGACCGGGTCTTCGCGAAGACGCTCCAGACCCGGCCACCCTGCCGCATCGGCGATCTAAGTCTCTTGGTATTGGCACTTGAGAAACCGATTTGCTTTCGTGAATGATGCGCACTTAGCCTGTTCGATATCAAGCACAATCTCATGACGTTTTTCTTCGCTTTCGATCCGATCGCGATTCAGCGTCATTATGTACTGGAAGTCGTCGTTCGAATCGCTCTGAGCGTGCAAGAAGTTTAAACATCTCGTCAGGGTATCCTGATCGACTTCTGCGATGCCATCGTGAACAAGAAATCCCGGGTGGTTCTGGCTGGCAAGGGGGTCAAACAACAAAGCCATATCGTAAATAAATACGCGACTACGATTCACGCTATGGCTACCGTCGTCTTGAATGCGAATCTCGAATGTCAGTGGTTGCTTAGTGGCTGTACCGTATTTCAGGCTAAAACGGAATGAAGCGAAACTGCTAAGCATAATCTTCTCGTGAATCGCCACTATGGTGTCGTTCAGAGATTGCTCAACTGCCCTGTTTGCGTCGAGGGTGTGGGCT
>DASYEA010000963.1:0-1540 GCA_036499265.1 Schlesneria sp.
GTCGTCTTCAACATGCTGACGATCAAGGGAATTTATGGCCGTGAAATGTACGAAACGTGGTACAAGATGACGGTCATGCTGCAGAGTGGACTCGACATCAAGCCGGTCATCACGCATCGATTTCACTACACCGACTTCCAGAAGGGATTCGATGCCATGCTGTCGGGGCAATGTGGTAAAGTCGTATTGGACTGGGCGTGACGTTGATTCGAATGGACCACGGAATACACTGACGTCACGAAGGAATCGATCATGCTCGATGCCGACTATCAACCCAAGCGACCTCGCGCAGCGGCCGTACTGTCGCTGATTGGGAACACTCCCCTGGTCCCGCTGGTCTTTCAAAGTGAAGGGATCACGATCTATGCCAAGTGCGAGTTCCTGAACCCCAGTGGCAGCATCAAGGACCGACTTGCCAAGACGGTTCTGGTCGATGCCGAACGCCGCAACTTGTTGACGCCTGATTCCGTGATCCTGGAATGCTCCAGCGGGAACACGGGCATCGCATTGTCGATGCTCGGCGCGGCGATGGGCTATCGCGTCACCATCCTGATGTCGCAAGGGGCCAGTGTCGAGCGGCGACATCTGATCCAGCAGCTTGGTGCGGAGTTGATCCTGTTCCAAAGTGAAGGCCGTTATCAGACGGGCATCGACATGTCGCGCGAGATGGCCGCCAAGGATAGTCGCTACTTCCTGCCCCGTCAGTTCGAAAACGTGCTGAATGTCGAAGATCATCAACACACGACTGGTCAGGAAATCATCCGGCAACTGTCCGGTCCCGTCGATGCTTTCGTCACCGGGTATGGAACGGGTGGCACTTTGGCTGGAGTCGGCAAAGCGATCAAAGCTCATTATCCGCAGTCCAAAATCTACGCGATGGAACCGGCCGAAGCCGCACTCCTCGCCGGTGAAATGCCTTGCTGTCACATGATCGAAGGCGTCGCCGATGGCTTCCTGCCGCCGCTGCTGCAAGATGCTCCCCTGGATGGGGAAGTGAAAGTCAGCAGCAAGGATGCGATGGCGATGACCAAGCGGCTGCATCGTGAGTTCGGTCTGCTTGTAGGAACATCGTCCGGAGCCAACGTCGCGGCCGCGTTGAAGTTGGCCAGTGAACTCGGCCCTGAACGCCGAGTCGTCACCTTGCTCTGCGACCGAGCCGAACGCTACTTTAGCACTGCTTTGTTTGAACATGAATAACGTTGGCCCGCGATAGGAGACGACTCGATGTACGGCGACTTTCAAGCTCACATTGCGGGGCAACTCGACGAGATCAAGAACAACGGTTTGTATAAGTCGGAGCGAGTCATCTCGACTCCGCAGGGGACGTTTGTTCGCGTCGCCGATGGCCAACCGGTGTTGAACCTTTGTGCGAACAACTACCTGGGATTGGCCCAGCATCCCGAGATCCGTGAAGCGGCCAAGAAGGCTCTGGATGATTGGGGTTATGGGTGTGCTTCTGTGCGGTTCATCTGTGGCACGCAAGGGATCCATAAGCAACTGGAAGCTCGCTTGTCCGAGTTCCTGAAGACCGATGATACGA
>DASYEA010000964.1:0-3604 GCA_036499265.1 Schlesneria sp.
CCACCAGTGTCTTCACATTGCTGCAAAGGCTTTGATCGGGTAGTGAGCGTATGCAATATTCAGCGTCACCACGGTTTGTTTACTCTGCAATACATCGACAAGACACTGGCAACTCAAAGCCGTCGCCAGTCGCACCCGAAATGATTTTTTCGCAAGCAGAATCGCGCACACTCATCTAGAATTGCTATGGATTCGAATTCCTCTCAGTCTGATAGCACCTTACCCGCAATCGACGGACTCGCGGTACTCTTGGATTGTTCCAAGAAGTATTTCAAGCGATTGTCGTTCGATTTTTGGTTGGTTGCGTTGGCAGGAGTTCTGGCCTGGTCTTCGTTCCAGTTCGGTGAACGAATCGCCATGCGAGATGGACTTGGGTGGGACGGCGAAATCTATTGGAGTTGGGTGAAAGACTTCCCTCACGAAATCGGTGATGTCGGAATCGACGCCTATCGAATCCAGCGCATTCTTCCGTCATGCGTTCTTCACTACGGATTTCGGCTATTTGGGGTGCGTCCTTCCGTCCGGAATTCACTGCGTGGCTTCGCCGCAATGAACGTTCTGTCCGCCATGTTGGTGATCCATTTCTGGTGCCTGACCGCCAACCACCTGCAGATCTCCAACCGCGGCAAATGGCTGGGGTTCGTCGGCTTGATCCTCAATTTTGCGGTCCTCAAATTGAGCGGCTACTATCCGGTGCTGATCGATATGCAAGGCTATGCCAGTGCTTCGGCGATGGCTTATTGTTATCTGACCGGGCGACGAGTCGGCCTGGTGATCGCCACCATCGTCGGCGCGTTTCTCTGGCCGACACATCTCTACGTCGGCGCGATTCTGCTATTATTCTCACGCGAGTCAGAAGCGACTCAAGACTCTGGCAAAAGCCTCTCGCAGCAATTGTCCGTGTTGTGGCGAATCGACATCGTCCTGGCGGGATTGGCGGCGTTCTACATCTGTATCTGGTCTCTTTATGTGTGCAACCGGCTTCGGATTCCTCTGTTTGGCGGACTATTTCCCATTCGATCCGTTTTGGGTCTGAGTCTTGTCATCACCATGGGATATGTCTTTCTCGCCTTAAGACCGCTACTCAATGATGGGCGGCTCTATCGCCTGCCACGATCGGTGACGTGGTCTCAAATTCGCTGGACGATCGGAACTCTCCTCCTGGTCGTGGGAGTGAAGTTTGCACAAGCCAGCTTCTCGAATCGGCCCGGTTATTTCAGTTTCAGCGTCTATTGTTTCGTCGTCGGCATTACGGCGGTGGCGAAACCGGGTTTGTTCTTCTTGTCGCACCTGGTGTACTACGGGCCATTCTGGCTTTTGGCCGCGTTCCATTGGCCGTCGATCTGTCGTCAAATTCATCGGCAGAAGGAAATCGGGCTGACATTGGTGATCGCGATCGGCATCTGCCACTCACTCGATGCCGAATCGCGGCACATCATCTATCTGTTGCCGCTCCTCGTCCCTTTTGTTGTGCTGGTGATCGATCGATTCGAATGGTCGCAATCTCAGCTCTGTTTTTTGACGGTGATTTCGCTCCTGGCCAGCAAATTCTGGCTCACGATCGGCGGTCCCTATCTCGACAACAGTAACCTGTATCCCGATCAATATTTCTGGATGAGCATTGGTTCGTTCATGACGGATCAATCTTACGTCTGGCAATTGGCCATCGCAGTCATTTGTGCATTGCTGATGAATCAAGTCCTCTCGCGCAGTTCAACTGGCCCATCGCCGATCCGACCGTTGCTCGACGTAGACTCGACAACCGATTCCGCAGTCGTCCGTTCGACATAATCTCAGCCATCGGTAACCCTGGTCATGATGACTGAGCCCCACCTCCCTTTGAGAACCACAGTCCTCACACAAGATCGACTGGTCATTCTCGCGGCTTTTCTGCTCGCGACGTCGGGATACCTGCTGGCAGAGAAGATCACGATTGGAGAAGGCTTCGGCTGGGACGGCGTCACCTATGGCGAATTGGCGAGAGACTTCCATCGCGAAGCGTACGTGAAATCGATCGACGCCTATCGTGTTCAGCGCATCGCGCCCCCGTTTCTTGTTCACTATGGCCTAAGGCTGTTTGGTCTGAGCCTTACCAACGCCAATATCATTCATGGTTTCGGCACGCTCAATATCATCTGCATCACTCTTCTGGCGTGGTGCTGGAATCGCATTGCGCGTGAATTGAAAATCAGTTCCAGAGGAGTCTGGCTGGGGTTCTGCGGGCTCTTTCTCAACTACGCGGTCGCAAAAAATGGAACGTACTACCCCGTGCTGACGGATATCCCTGCGATGGCGATCGGCGGTGCGATGCTCGTTTGTTACCTGGAATCGCGCCGCATCCCGCTCTTGATCTTAGCCGGCATCGGCGCGTTTACCTGGCCAACATTGCTGGGCCAGGGCGTGTTGCTCGCACTGTTTCCACGAGAACCGGGGCGAAGCGAGTATCTGACCAAAGCGACCTGGCACCTGAACTCGGTCGTGGCAGGATTGGCCGCCTACTATCTAGTCATGCTCGATATCGGAATCCTCATGCGCATCCCGGCCACGGTCTGGTCCGGAGTGACGCCCATGCGTTCCGTTAGTTGGTTGAGCGTTGCGCTGGCAGCCATCTTCCTGTTTCAAGTGGTGTCCCACTTACTCGATTGGAACTGGCAGTACGACATTCGAAAGTGCTTTCAGTTTTCATTCTGGAGGAACGCCATTCTCGTGCTGGGATTCGCGATCGCCATCAAAGTCATTCAGGCGACATGGGCCACCAAGCCCTCGATTCTCGCTCCTCAAACCTACGTGCTCTTAATTGGACTTTGGACGATCGCCAAGCCGGGTGTCTTTCTCTTGGCCCAAATCCTCTATTACGGTCCCTGTATCATCCTGGGGATGTTCTTATGGAAGCCGATGACTCAACAGATTCGCCAAACAGGTCTGGGGCTGACCTTGATGCTGCTGTTCGCCATCTCCCTGGGAATGGACTCGGAATCGCGTCATCTGATCAATTTTGTGCCAGCATTCGTGGCCTTCGTGATAAAAGCAACGGAACCGCTGCGTTGGACGATCCCGCAATACGCGTTTCTGGCCATCTTGAGTTTCGTCTTCAGCAAATGCTGGTTCACGATCAACACCGGGCCCATGATCGGTAATGCTTTGGCTTGGCCAGACCAACGCTTTATGATGGCCTTCGGCCCCTATATGAGCGACCAGATGTACCTGTGGCAGGGTGCTATCGTCTTAGTCGCCTCCGTCGCGATTTACTGGGTTTGCTTTCGTCCGCGATCCACACAAGGTAACGTTGGCGTTTCTGACGATCTCGAAAGATCCCGGCGTGAAGCGTATCACGCTTGATTGTTAACAATTCCGAGTAGTCTTGAGCCGACACCGTGCTGAAAAGCCTCGTTCCAAAACTGATCTGTCCCACTTGCGGGCAGTCCGACGCGACATTGTCCTCACATGTATTCGACGACGGCGACGAGGGGCATATCCGAAACGGGATCGTCCAGTGTCCTCGATGCACCGCCATCTATCCGATCGAAGACGACCTGCTGGAATTGGTTTCGCCATCGCTCTTGAATCCCGAGGACTGTCGCCGGTTCAGCGAACGTTTTCGCGG
>DASYEA010000965.1:0-6209 GCA_036499265.1 Schlesneria sp.
TCTGTTTCAGTCGTTGCAAGATCGGTCGCAAATACGCCTCGTACTTCGCGGTATCTCGCATGTCATCAATGGCCAGCGTCACGACGCATTCGACTTCCGGGTCGCCTACCCACTGAGGTGTAGTCAGCTTGGGAAAATCGCGATGTGGGAACCAGACCTCGTTCGAGGTCAAATACGAGAGCGGGTTCCCCTCTTCGGCCGATGCATCAATGACCGCTGCAAATGCCAAAGCGAGGCCGATCAGCAATCTCGTGACACCGGGCAGCGACGAGTTGAGCAGGTCGTGGAAAGGAAACCACTGCTGAATTACCGACCATGCACCAGAGTCTGTCGCGACAAGGCTAGACCGCATCGAAATGCTCCCAATTCGTACAGGCTTCGCGTTGAGAATCGAATGTAACGATGTCATCATGCCGAGCCGTTTTGGCGACAGCAACGACAGAAACAGTTGAATCAATCGCATCCGTACTTTTCACGTAGGCGTTCGTGTTTTCTGCCGCATTGACGAGTCCGCGACTTAAGAAATACTTGGTGACATGAGCATCCTGGGACTCGATATTGGTGGCGCAAACATTAAGGCGGCTGATGGCAATGGCCGCACGCGCAGTCGCCCCTTCGCGATCTGGAAGTATCCCGAGCAACTGGCTTCGCAAATCGCGTTTTTGCGAGCAGAGTTCCCGTCGACCGACCAACTGGCAGTGACGATGACCGCCGAGTTGGCTGATTGCTTCGCGACGAAAGCACAAGGTGTCTGCTTCATCCTTGATCAACTGAGTGTCGACTCTCCAAAGGAGATGCTCGTTTGGACGACGGCAGGAGAATTCGTCACAGCGAAGGCTGCTCGCCAGCAGCCGATGCTGGTGGCAGCAGCCAACTGGCATGCCTTGGCGACCTGGGTGGGGAAGCATCACCTCCAGCACTCTGCGTCGACGGCGTTGCTGATTGATATCGGCACAACGACGACGGACATCATTCCTTTCGCAAGTGGTTCTCCTGCAACCGTCGGCTCGACCGACACGACGCGATTGCAAAGTGGCGAACTCTGTTACTCGGGCATCAAACGAACACCCATCTGCGCGATCGCCCATAGCGTTCCTTTCCGTGACAGCTACTGTCCACTGGCCGCAGAGTTATTCGCGACGACGCTCGATATCTATCTGCTGCTAGGTGACATCCCAGAGAATGAGAACGATCTGGAGACTGCCAACGGCAAACCCGCAACAAAGGCGGCAGCTCATGATCGTCTCGTGCGAATGCTCTGTGCCGATCGCGATGAGATCTCCTTTGATGAAGCGGTTGATATCGCAAGATTTCTGGCAGACGTTCAACGACAACGCCTGGCAGGAGCACTCGAACGAGCCGTCCATCGCTTTGATAATCCATTTCAGAACGTCGTCATTTCCGGCTCAGGTGCATTCCTCGCGCGAAGGTTGATAGCCGATAACCGCCGCCTGCGAGATGCGAAGGTGACCTCTCTCGACCAACTCTTGTCGCCCGGCATTGCCGAAGCGGCCTGCGCTCATGCTGTGGCACAGTTGGCTTCACACAGATCTGGGTGACCGCTTCCAAACCCGTTCCGAATGCCCTCCTTTCAATCTGCGTCATTCTGCGAAATCTGCGGATCAATCGCCCTGTCCACGGATTTCGCAGACTTCGTAGTTTGAAGCTCGTTGGATTCGGAGCACGGCGCTCACCTTGCAGTTAAATGCTGCCCGATAGTTCCAGCAGCAACTTCTCAAGCTGAATTCGCTCAGGAAGCCGACTGCCTCCCTTCAGGCCAGCGTCGGTCGCGAGCAAACGATTCAGGATTTGTTCGGCTTTGTTCCGCCCGACCCGACGAAGAAATGCCTGACTGGCGGGGACGGCCTGCGGAAAGACTCCCGCCTGGCGTAGAGCTTGGTCGAGTGGCATCGATCGCGACAGGTCCGTCGCTTGTGCCAGCTTCTTGAAGACGAACGAAATTCCCCCCAGGACCTTCGGCCCGGCTTCACCAGCCGTCAGCAGTTGATCGAGAATTTCGATTGCAGATTCCATGTCGTCATCGCGGGCAGCATCGGTCATCTTCCAAGTTGTCTCGGTCCGCCAGCCACCGACCAACTGCTGGACTGTCTCAAACTCAATCTTGCCACCGGCCCCCACGGAAGTTGCGAGCTTGGAGAGTTCTTGATCGAGCATTCCCAACTCATCACCGACCAGATCGATCAACAACACCGCAGCATCGCGACTGATGGACTGATGATAGGAATCTTTGGCGCTGTCCTGCACCCACTTCAATAACTGAGGTCCTTTTAGTTCCGAACAATCCACGTCCAAGCCACTGGCCGCGACTTGCTTCGCCAGCCGAGTCGTCTTGGTCCAAGTCTTCACGTTCAGAACCAGCACCGACTTTTTCGCTGGTTTCTCGACGTACTTTTCCAGGCCACTTCGGTATTTCGTGACGAATTCGTCGGCATCATCGACGATGATCAGCCGCCGGTCACTCCACATCGACATCGTCCGCAATTCGTCGGTGACGGACTGCAGATCCGCGTCGCGACCGGTGAACGAAGTCAGCGATGTATCATCATCGTTGATCACGAGCTTCTTCAGGATCGTCAACACCGATTGCTTCAAATGCCGCTGGCCGCCGGACAACACCGTGACAGGCGGGATTTCATCGGGAATCTGCTTCAGAAAGTCGACAGCATGCATAGACGCAAGTTCTTACAAGGTTTCAACAACCGCCTGCTGACAGGCTTCGCCAGACGCCAATTGACCGCTCCCTCTATTTGACATACAAGTCCACTCTCGCGAGCGGCGAGACAGGAACAAGCTATGTCCATTGTCGGAGCGGATTCGCAGCAGACCGGATTAGACCACAGCCGTGGCGCGAACTCCACGATCAAGCCCGATGCCCCCTCGTCGTTGATGTACTCGCTGAGTGATCTGATCCGCAGCAATGATGGTCAGGCCTACACCTGCCCGGGCGAATCGTATCAGATCTCACGAAGCGTTCACCTCGCACGTCTGGCCTCGGGGTTCGCCGAGTGTCGAACATGCCCCCAGAACGATGCTGTCCGAAGATCGTCAATGACCACTCCAGTGACCGAGCCGAGCCCAGCCGGGACACTAGTAACCAGCAACGGCATTCGCGGAACGTACCTCAATGAAATCGATCGCTCCCGCGCAACCAATTGGGGTGCCGCTTTCGCCTCATTGCTGTGGGACAAGCAACCCCGGATTGGCCGCGCCACGGATGCGAACGAATCGACATCATTGATCGCGCGTCCCGGGCCGATGGTCGTCATCGGCTTTGATGAGCGACCCTCGTCGCCCGACATTGTGATGGGAATTGCCCTCGGCCTACGGCGGATGGGATGCCAGGTCGTCGACTTGGGACAGACCACCGGTCCCTGTTTCCGATTCGCAAGCCATCATCTGGACGCGGCAGGCGGCGTCTTCGTCACCGGAGCCGGTTGTGATCCCGCGTGGACAGGCTTTCAGTTCACCGGCAGCGGTTCCATCCCATGGATGCAGCCGGAGATCCTGAGGACGATGGAATCGCGAGCAAAAACGATAGTCGTTCGACCCACTCGACATGCGGGGACGCAACGAGCCTTCAACGCGGCCGTTCCATACGAAGCAGGGTTGTGGAAGTTGTTTCATGCCTTGCGGCCACTGCGAGTTGCCTGCGGTTCTGCGACGCGCCAACTGCCAAAGCTACTCGATCAATTGTTCGCTCGACTCCCCTGCCAGATCACTCACGAAATCCTCCCTGTGCGACGACGAGATCTCGGTGACTCCCACGATGCCGACGTTCAACGCGTGGCCGCCGCAACAGTTCACGGTCAGCATCACCTGGGAATCGTCGTCGATGATGATGGCGAACGTTGTGCCTTCGTCACCGATCAAGGTCAACTGGTCTCCATTGCCGAGTTGTTACGATTACTGACTTTATTCGAACTACATGACCATCGCTCTGCCCGAGTCGTGCTGGATAATCAACTCGATCCGCAGATCCGAACCTCGCTGCAATCGATCAATCCCGCGTGCCAGGTGGAAACGACTTCCGTAGCGGAACTGCCTAGTTCGTTGATCCACTACAACGCCGATCTTGGCCTGACCGCCGATCATCGCGTCTGGTTTGGCGGAGCCTATCCCGCCTGTAACGCGATCCAGACATTAGCACGAGTCCTGCAGGCACTAAGCCTGAGCGATGCGCCAATGTCGGAGCTATTGCAACGCGCGGCGTAGTTCCCCAGTGTAGACAGCACACTCCGTGTGCTGAATTCGGCACACGGAGAGTGCCTGCTACTCTAACTAATTGCCAATCGGAAGAGACACGATTCCGATTACCGCCATCACGACCAGCCAGACAACCCCCAGGGCGTGCCAGAACCAGGTACAGATTGTGACACCGAAGTAGTACTCGTGGTCGTATCGATCGGCATAGGCTTGAGTCGTTACGAAGACGAGAAACATCAAAGCTATGACAAAGTGCATCGCGTGTAACGAGACCATCACCGCGACGTACGGCGCTGCACCGGTTGAAATCTCTTCGGGCCGTTGCTGCCGGATCAAGCTGGTGAGTCCATAGGTCTGCATCGCCACAAACAGTGTCCCCGCCGCCAAGCTGATGACTAGATGCCGCCGAAAAGGAACCTGCCGTTCTCGTCGTACAAATGCGCAGGCTCGCGATAGTGACCAGCTACCAATCAACAGCAACAGCGTGCTGATGATGAAGGTGCGCGGGAAATGATTCGGCTGCAGATTCGGAGTGACCGGTAATAGTTTCAGTAAGGCTGTGCCGATTGCGGTTGCGAGAAACAGCAACAAGGCCGATACGACAGCGAAGCGGACGGCAAATTCGCTGTGACTTGGCAAGATCAAAAGTCTCACTAAACCGGACGACAACTAGTGCTTAAAGTTCTTCAAATCATTCCGTAGTCACAGGCTCAACCAGAATCTGAGCCGCCGCCGGATGTCCCAACGAGATCGACTGGCCGTCAAACTCGGTGGTCACGATGCCGGCTTCCGCACTGTTATGGCGAACGATTCCCTGCTTCTGCAACGTGAATCCTGAATCCGAGAGGAACCGCAAGAACTCGGCCCCTTGATCGACAACTCGCACGATGCGCACCGATGTCCCCGCGGCGATTTTCGAGAGGGGAACCGCGTTCGAATCGTTGACCCGCATCTGTCCGTCGGCGCTGGGAATCGGATCCCCATGCGGGTCGGTGCAGGGTTGCTGCAGGTAGTCGTCGATCCGATCAATCAACCGATCGCTGACGGCATGCTCCATATGCTCGGCTTCTTCGTGGACCTGATCCCAGGATAAATCTAATGTCTTCGCGAGGAACAATTCGATCAATCGATGCCGCCTCAGCATTCGCATCGCAACGGTCCGACCTTCCAGAGTCAACCGGACACCTTCGTATGGTCGGTATTCGGCGTGTCCCCCTTCGGCCAGCGACTTCATCATGCTGGTCACCGTTCCGGGTGACACCGACATGGAAGTGGCAAGCTGACCTGTCGTGACCCAATCAACGCCGGTCCGCAGCGTCGTCTGAAGCACGGCCTTCAGATAATTTTCGACCGTCAATGTCGTCATGAGCGTCAGTGGTGTCCAAGCGGCATAGAAATGGTGAGCAACAATTCAGAGCAACGACGAACTGTTCACTCATTCTTACGAAGTCAGCGGTTCTCGCCAACGCCTGAACAGAAATGAATTGCCAATTGTGAACATCTCAGTTGGCCATGGTCCGCGGTTCATTCACATCGTCAAACTGGATACGAGCCAGTTTGGCATATTCGCCATCGAGTTGCATCAATTCGGAATGGCTACCGGATTCGACAATCTGTCCCTGATGCAGGACATAGATCCGATCCGTCCGTTTCAGGGCACTGATTCGATTCGAAACCAGAATCGTCGTGCGACCATCCTGGGCCGAGGCAATCGCCTGCTGAATCTCGTGCTCAGTCTCGGCATCGACAGCCGCGGTCGCATCGTCCATCAATAAAATAGGAGGGTCCAGTAACAAGGCGCGAGCAATCGCCAATCGCTGCCGCTGGCCTCCGGAGAGGTTCGCGCCGTGTTCACCAATCAAACTGTCATAGCCTTCAGGCAAGTCTGCCACAAATTCATGGGCCGCCGCCAGCCGCGCTGCTTCCTCGACCTGCTTCAAATCGGCCCCAGGTTGTCCAAACGCGATGTTTGCTGCCACGGTGTT
>DASYEA010000966.1:0-5196 GCA_036499265.1 Schlesneria sp.
TATTGAAGACGTGGAACATCTCTTCGCGGTCGATACCGCCCAAGCCTTGCAGCCAGGTGAATGTTGCCGGGACTTCCCATGTGGAGCGATCGATTTTCAAGCGTACGTTTTCGGGCAGAAGTCGCTCGATGTTGTCTTTCAAACCGCCACCGGTGATATGAGCCAATCCGGAGATGGCGGTGTTCGGGCGATGAGTTTTCAACAAAGCCAGAATCAACTTGGGATACAGACGAGTGGGCTCGAGCAGCACGTCGCCCACCGTTCGCTGCAACTCTGCCACGGTCTGATCGATTTTCAAGCCAGCGATGTTGAAGACCACGCGGCGGATCAGGCTATAGCCGTTGGAGTGGAAGCCACTCGAAGGAATCCCGATAACCACATCGCCCGGTTGAATCCCTTTTCCATCGATCAGTTGCGATTTTTCTGCCACGCCGACGCAGAAGCCCGCCATGTCGAAGTCACCTTCGGCATAGATGTCGGGCATGATCGCTGTTTCGCCGCCGAGCAATGCGGCCCCACATTCGACGCAACCATCGCTGACCCCTTTCACCAAGGACGTGATCAGATCTGGGTTGTCCTTGCCGAGTGCCAGATAATCCAGGAACAGTAGTGGTTCCGCGCCGAGGCAAAGCACGTCATTGACGGACATCGCCACCAGATCGATCCCGACTGTATCAAACCGTTGAACCAGTTGAGCGACCTTCAACTTCGTACCGACGCCGTCCGTTCCTGAGACCAGGACGGGATCTTCATAGCTGTGAGCACCGGGCTTGCTACTGTGATTCAGCCGCATCAATCCCGCGAAAGCATCGGCCAGCGGCAGAACCCGTGGGGTATGCGTTCGCTGCATCAAATTCGGCAGGCGACGCATGGCCTCGTCGTAGAGTTCCAAATCAACGCCGGCAGATTTATAAGTGACATTCGACATGCGGGCTGTTTCTTCATCGCAAGAGCGGGGTCAGTCGTGAAGGTGGCATTTGACCGGCAGCTTTTGCGACCAGCCATTTTCCAGCCCGGATAATACCGCTGTAATCGTAGAAAATCATTCGGTGGTCTGAGACAAGCTTGTGGGCTGGCAATTAAGCACGTCCAGAAGCGCGTTGCCAGACTGCTCGATTCCTCTTTTGCCGCAGGCCATGGAGCAGATCAATGGATGAAAACCCTTGGTATCAAGAGGGGTTGCGCTTCACCTGCACCCAATGCGGGGACTGCTGTTCGGGCTCGCCCGGATTCGTGTGGGTGACGCCGGAAGAAATTCAGCAAATGGCCGATCAGAAGGGATTGAGCCTGGGTGAAATGCAGATCCACCACCTGCGTTATGTGGGTGGAAGAACATCTCTGCGCGAATTTCCGAATGGAGACTGCACGTTTCTGGATCCCAAAACCCGCAAGTGCTCGGTCTATAACGCTCGGCCTGCTCAATGCCGAACATGGCCGTTCTGGAATTCGAATCTCGAGAGTGAGGAGTCGTGGAAAGAGACGCAAGCTGCTTGCCCTGGTGCAGGTTGTGGCAAACTATATGACCTTCAACAGATCCGGGTTCTGGCAGATGTCGTCGATATTTGAGGCCAGTTTCGAGCCTGAGTCGCAGGAATTTGGCCAATAAATAGTCGATTCGTTCGATGCCAACAGAGGTCCGGTGGGAAGCATTGCGTTAAGATTTCCGCATGGGCGAGATTTTCTGAAGGTTTCGGTTATGACGGCCGATAACAAAGGCAGCGGACATTCTGCTCGCGTATTGCGGTGATGGTTTCGAACCGACTTGGCAATCAGCAGAAAGACGAATTGCGGCGAACGACTTGACATTAACTCTTTTTTGGGAATACAGTTGAGTCTCTCGGTGATCACAGAACTCTGTCGAACAAATTCAATTCGACTCAGATCGGGGGGCTCCAAACGTGACCAAGAAAGAGATTGTCAAAGACATTTCCGAAGCCATTGGGCTAACTCAGCTCAAGACGAAGGAGATCGTTCAGAAGACGTTCGACGCGATTGTCAAAACGCTCGTGGAAGACGGACGGATCGAGCTGCGAAACTTCGGTGTCTTTGAAGTGAAGAAGCGAGCTGCTCGAAAGGCCCGTAATCCTCGGACCGGCGATAAGGTATTTGTGCCAGAGAAGTTCGTCGTGACCTTCAAGCCTGGCAAAGAGATGGAAGAAAAGGTTCGGCAGATGGAAGAAGCTGCAGCGCGAGCCGCAGCACAGCAGGCAGCAGGTGACCAACCCGCGGCCACTGATGTCGCTGAAGTGCCAGTCAGCACTCCCAGCGATGTGCAATCCTGAAACGCCCGGACCTCCATTGACGCGACTGGTGATAGAGTTTTGAAAATCAGGACTGCGATCCTGGGGTGGCATGGAGGCTATCATGCGGAATCGGCTTTACATCGGAATGTTTTTGCTGCTCAGCTGCTTTGCTCAGCTTGGCTGCATTGTTCCGATTTACTCTTCATCGCCGGACGTTCGCGCTCGTCAGTTGATTTTCACATCGGAAAACTACAGACACATCACCGAGATCTGGGAACGTATGTGGATGCTTGACATGCCCGATGTCATGACACCATACCGTACTCACGGCGGCGTGATCTAAGCGGTTCGGGGCATGTCGTCGGTTTGTTGTCGGTCGGTGTACACACCGATACGATAAGGCGGACGACTGCTCGATCCTGATCGCGAAGCCAATGTGGCGACAATCGGACTGCGACCGGGCGGTTGATCCCGAAAGAACCGCCTGTGGCGCGCCTCGATGTTGTCCTCAATCGTCTTCACTTGAAGAATCCGATTCTCGTTGCTTCGGGAACCTTCGGCTACGCGCGTGAAATGGTCGCGTATGCTGACTTCGCCAAATTGGGTGGAATCATCCCCAAAACGGTGACGCCCTTGCCGCGTCCCGGCAACCCGCCCCCGCGCACCGTCGAAACCTCGTCCGGATTGCTCAATTCCATCGGCCTCGACAACGACGGCCTGGAGGCCTTCATCGAGAAGCACCTTGAAGCGTTGTTGGGGATGGGCACGGCGATCATCGCCAATATTGCGGGAAAGAACACCGCTGAATTCGTCCAGATGGCCCAGCGCTTGAATGAGTTTCCTGGATTGGCAGCCATCGAATTGAACGTCTCCTGTCCGAATGTCAGCGGCGGCGTCGACTACGGGACTAATCCCAAGCTGACGGCCGAAGTGGTCTCTGCGGCGCGAAATGCTTGCGATCTGCCGATCATTGCCAAGCTAACGCCCAACGTCACGAGCGTCGTCGAAATTGCCAAAGCCGCGAGTGAAGCGGGCGCCGATGCGTTGTCGCTCGTGAATACCTTCCAAGGCCTCTCGGTCAACTGGCGCAAGCGAAAGCCGGTGCTCGGAAATGGAATCGGTGGACTGAGCGGTCCGGCCATCAAACCGTTGGCTCTGCGTATCGTGTGGCAGGTGGCTCAAGCCGTGAAAACGCCGATCATCGGAATTGGTGGTATCCAGTCGATCGACGATGTCATGGAGTTTCTGGTTTGTGGTGCGACAGCGGTCCAGATCGGAACGGCCAACTTCTATAATCCGACGTTGGCGACGAACCTGGTTGATCAACTGTCCGTCTTGCTCGATGAGGAAGGCTGCGAATCGGTGAGTGACATCGTTGGGACCATTCAGCCTTCGACCGTCGCCAAAATGATCGCCAGTCAATCGTGTGCGGCCGTTCCGGCCCACTAGGGCAATGCCATAAAAGATTTATTACCCTTGAAGAAATGCAGGAGTGCCACTGGTTGGCCGCTTCGGCCAACCAGTGCGATTGCGGTCAATATGCTTCGAAAAAAGTCCTCTCTTGCTTTGAGTTCTCATTCGGCGTGTGGCAGGCAGTCAACAGAGTTCACCTTCGAGGTCGAGTAACGGCAGCACTGGTTGTCCGAAGCGGCCAACCAGTGGCACGGCTGTCGTGACTCATGCACGCAGTCGCCGCTATGTTCAATTAGTTAGTCGTTTCTATTATTGGTGAGTCATGCGAGTCCTTTCCGGAATTCAGCCCACAGGTCGGTTTCACTGGGGCAACTACTTTGGAGCGATTCAGCAGTACATCGCTCTGCAGAACAACGAACAGTCGTTCTACTTCATTGCCGATCTGCACGCGCTGACCAGTGTTCGCGATCGCAAGCAGTTGGAAGGGAACGTCTGGGATGCGGCCGTTGATCTGTTGGCGCTCGGTCTAAATCCCGATCAAGCTTCGTTGTTTCGACAATCGGACGTGCCCGAAGTCACTGAGCTGATGTGGCTGTTGATGACCGTTACCCAGTTCAGTCTGCTGGAGAAATGTCACTCGTACAAAGACAAAGTGGCCAAGGGGATTGCTGCGGATGCGGGTCTGTTCACGTATCCCGTCCTGATGGCCGCCGACATTCTGTTGTATGACAGCGACATCGTCCCTGTCGGTGCTGACCAGATCCAGCATCTGGAAGTGACGCGCGACATCGCTCAGCGATTCAACTCGATCTTCGGCGGCGAGTTCCTGCATCTTCCGAACGCTCGGGTTCTGGAAGAAGGCGCCAAGGTTCCCGGCACCGACGGCGAGAAGATGTCGAAGAGCTATGGCAACACTTTAGAAATCTTCGAAGCGGAAAAGCCACTTCGGAAGAAGATCATGTCGATTAAGACCGATTCGACACCGATGGAAGCGCCGAAGAATCCCGACACCTGTTCGATCTATACGCTGTACAAACTGTTCTCGACACTCGAGCAACAAGCAGCACTGGCCGAGCGGTATCGCGCGGGCGGCATGGGCTACGGCGAAGCCAAGCAGGCACTGTACGATGCGGCGATGGCCTACTTCGCAGATGCTCGGGCGAAACGAGCGGAACTTGTTGCGAATCCCGGTTATGTCGAAGAGGTCCTGCAAGCAGGTGCGAAAAAGGCTCGCGCCAAGGGGCAGCAAGTCCTGCAACGCGTTCAGGAAGCGTGTGGCCTGAAAGGTCGTCGTGCTTAAACGCCGTTGCTCAGCCATGACCGGGTGAGACCGAGCACGCGGCCACCTCGCCGCTTTTTAGGGAGCTACTCGGTGTGACCAGCGTGAGCGAGGAGAAGCCTAGAAGCTCCACCAGACTTCACGGCCTCCGCACGACATAACTTTGCGATTGTGGGATCCTCGCTCGCGAAAGACATCAAAGACCACACGGCAGCACTTTTGATTGCAAGCCGAACAGTTTCTTCTCTGGTGAGGGGCACG
>DASYEA010000967.1:0-2207 GCA_036499265.1 Schlesneria sp.
CTGCATTGGCCCTGCCGTTTGGATGCATCGGTGGTAGGCTGTATCTCCCCGTCGATGCCAGTGTGGCCCCGATCGTGACCGACGAGGAACTAATCGGATTGCTGCCGACCGATAGCTCCGATTTCATCTGGCACCCAGCCGTCGGACTCGTTCGCTGTGAACCCTCAGAACGACGGACCGTTCTAGATCTTGCGCATCCGCCAAAGTCGACATCTTCAGATTGGAATCGTGCTGTACCCGGTGTCGCGATTCGCAATCGTCTGTTGTCGATCGAGCCGACTGATGTCCCGACAGCGGACGATATTATCCGTACGGCGGGCGAGGACATCGGCACTCAACAGAATTCGATCGGGGGCTTGCCACCCGCGCCAGGAGAGGGGCTCGCGGGCCAGCTTTACCAATGGACGACGCCATTGCGTCAGGGATGGAAATCATTCTGGAAGCGACCGCCTGCGAAACCAGCAGGTGCGAAGGCCGGATCGCAAAATCCAACGAGCAATTCGGCGGGCTCGAAGTGGCTGTCTTGGCTCGGTGCGGCGGCGACTGCTCCGTTCGCGGCGCTGGGGGGTATGGCAGCGAAGATGATCCCGAAATCACTCGTCGATCAGACGAAGCGACTGCGCGAGATCGATCGTCTGCTGCACCTTTTGAAGGATGATCCAGATGCGGGATTGAAGTTCGCACTGCCAATGGGTGGTCAGGCGGCCGCGCGAGGCACCGGACAATCCAGTAATCAACTGGTCGGTCGCGACATCAGTTTTGGCCTGGGAAAACTGTTTGCCAGCGGACCGGTTGATCCCTGGGATATTCCACCGGGTCAGCAACTGCTGCTGATTCAACGCTACCGCGAACTCGCCGCGCGAGAAATTCGAATGGGGCGCCATCGTCGCGCGGCCTATATCTTTGCCGAGTTGCTGGGTGACCTGCAGGGAGCCGCCAACACGCTCGAAACGGGACAGCATTACCGCGAAGCCGCCGTTCTGTATCGCGCGCGACTCAAACGACCACTCGACGCGGCCCGATGTCTGGAACGCGGCGGCCTGCTGGATGAAGCGGCAGAACTTTACATCGAACACGGAATGATGGAGCAAGCGGCAGACCTGTACTATCGGCTCGAACGCTCCGATGAGGCCGAGCGCTTGTTGCGGAATTGGGCCGTGCAATTGACTCAGTCGGGTCATCACATTCGGGCCAGCGCTGTGTTCCATGAAAAATTAAGCGATGTCGATCAAGCACTTATTACGCTTGATCGCGGTTGGGGATATCAGGCCCCTGATGCGGAATCGTGTTTAAAGCAGACCTTTCAGTTGCTCGGCCAGTATGCTCGCCATGACAATGCTCGAGAACGAATCCGGGATCTGCGTGAAGCAACTCTGGCAACACCGGTCGCAACGAGTGCGGCGCGGGCGATCGCCAGTGTCGCCACCAGCTATGTCGATCGAACTGTTCAACGCGATGCCGAAGAAGCAACTCAAGTGATCATCGCGCGCCACTTACAGGAGACGACAGAGGAACGAGTCGCTCTGCTGAACGTGCTCCGCTCACTGGCACCGCAAGACCGATTGCTGGGACGCGACTGCGATCGGTTCGTGCGTCAGAAAGAGGCAGTGACCCGCAAACGCCCCGTTCGCCGCATCACCGGGATTTCTCACGTCCAGAAGATCGAGCTCGGCAGCCCCGGCATCGAGTGGCGAGTCGCCAAGTCGAATGGCGAAGTGCTGCTCGCCGCCGGCTATTTCAGCGGTGGCCTGCTGTTACGGCGTGTCTCTTGGCAGACCACCTGGTTCTCCAACTATCAGGACATTTTCTGGGCTCACGTTTCGAACGACCATCGCATCTTGCTGGAGATTCCCACAGGAAATGCCTCGCCAATTCTGATTCATGCGGTGGGACACGATCCATTGGCCATGAAGTCGTTCATCGGCCAAAACGCGGCCGCGAATATCGACCAAGCCGGTTCGCCGATTTGGGCGACAAGTTCCATGATGGCATTTGCAGGTAGCGAACAAGGAATCAACTGGCGAGTTCGCTCAGTCTTCGGAAACCTGGAAATCGCGGCGTTCGGGCCAACAGGCGATGAGATCAAGAACGGTACAATTCCGATGGGTGTTCCGGAAGATGTGGTCAAAGGTATCCCGATTTCGATTTCCCCAAATAGGCGTTTAATTCGAGTCAGCGTCGGACGATTCCTGTGTCCACCAAATTTT
>DASYEA010000968.1:0-2447 GCA_036499265.1 Schlesneria sp.
AGATGACTGCCCCAAGTCCGGTGTTTCCTGGATTGTCATCGACACCGAGCCCAGTGATTCCTGTCAAAGCCGTGCCAGCGGCCCCAGCGCCAGCCCTGCTGCCTGACGAATCACCAACGGAAACGGCTGCGGCTGTCGAACCCGCTCCGATGGCGTTGCCTCAAGATGACGCGCCGATGCTGCCTCCGGCAGTTGAGCCTCCTGCTCCCTCGGTGCCTCAATAAATCCAGTCGTGGAGTTTTCGAAGCAACATGCACAGCCCGCAGGACTATTCTTGCGGGCTGTTTTCGTTGGCATCGATGGGGCTATGCTGGGAACTGCCCATCGCGAGTTGTGGTGGATGACGGGTTGGAACGTTGAAAATCCGTCCCACTAAATCGATTCACCAGAATAACGGATTGGCTCGCTTGTCGATCGAGTGCAACGAGACTCAGCGGCTTGGCAGGAGCCGCGCCCTCCCAGAAGACGATCGCTTCGACAGCCGATCTATTTAGACCATCAACTTTCGCCAAGCACGACAGGCTGTCCAACTGCCGCGACAAAATGGCGTAGCTGATCAAGTGTGCTATTTGCCTTAGCGTCGTCGAGGTGGCGGTGTCTTCCGTCGAAGACACGGCCATGTCGAGGACTTCCAGTCCGCGGCCATCCACTTCACGTTTGAGGTGAGCGGAATTACGGACGGGCCGTTATGTATCTGCCAGCTTGGACCGATCCTGCAGCATCCCGAGTGCTCTCAATTTTGATCGCAGAGTCATGCGAGAGATTCCCAGCCGTTCGGCGGCCTGCAATTGGTTACCTCGACAGTGTTTCATCACTTCACGAAGCATATGACGATCGACTTCGAGAATCACCTGGCGATAGATATCAGAATGACCTTCGGTAAGAACCCTGGCCACGTAGTCAGACAGGTTCACGAAAGGAAATCTTGGCTCGTCTTCGGGGGGTACCGTACTCGATTGAACGAGATCGGACATCGGCTGTCTCCATCAAACTTATGGCTCTCGCCATTTCAATAAACAAACTGGTCGAGCGTTCACACCAACGTGTCGCCCCGATCGCGGCTCGGCCCCGCCAACGATCACATTCGCTTTCCGATTGCGGCTATCGCGTCTTTCGCCGCATTCGCCACGGACTTGTCCGCATCATCGCGCAACAATTCCAGGGCTTTCAAACTGCTGGCAGTCCCCGCATCCTTTAACAGACGACAAGCCTCCAGTCGCACTTCCGGTTCTTGGTGCGTCAGCATGGCCGCAACCGCAGTCTCGGCCTTGGCACCGAGCAATTGCAGTGCCTTAACTGCTTGAACTCGAGGCCCGGGTTCTGTCATTAGCCGGGCCAGCGGTTCCGCCGCCCGTTCATCTTTGAGTTTCCCCAAGGCATCAATTGCGGCCAGTTTGACAAGCAGCGCGGACTCGTCCAAGCAGCGAATCAAGGCTGGGATTGCTTCCGGTCCAGCCCACGTACCCAATATATCAATCGCTTGCTTGCGTCGAAACGTGTCCTTGGCCTTCAGCATCGGCTCCAACGCCTTCACCACGATCGTCCGTCGTTCATCCAGCGGGATCGCCTGTTGGAGACGATTTGCCGCGGTATTGGCTTTACCGGCATGGGCGCCGCTTAAGTCCGCGAGGCACTGATCAATCTCTTGTGCACTCAATCGAAGCAACTGTGCTTGTGGTTCAGTCGCAGCGACGGCTTGCGCCGCAATAACAGGGGCGTCGACTTCAGGGAATCGCAGCTTCGATCGAGCCAGGTTCTCGTCGAAATTGTTACCCCAACCGACCCAGTGAATTCTGACGGTGCCATCAGGTCTTGATTCCAAGACTTCGACCGGAAGCCACTTTCCCGCCCAATCGGCCAACAACTTTGTACCCGACGGCAATGGGCTCTCTTTGTCAACTGGTTTGCCGGGGGGCGCCGTATTAGCGGGATTCGGAGGAGCTTGAGCGACGTTGTCGCGCGGCACATTTCCGTCGACCAAATCATAAGTGACTTTGATCGGCAGCTTCGTCGTCTCGTTCTTTTCAGTCTCGATCAGCGTTGCGGTGTAATCGAGACTTCGTGGCACACCAATTTTGGAATCAAAGGTGAAAGTTCCGGTGCCGGTCAGCTTAATTTGCGGAGCGCCCGCCTGGGGCTCACGCGTTTCCAGCACGAAATCCTTCTTGATCTTCAGCAGGTCACCTTTCGCGTCCTGCATCTGGTAAGTAATACGAATTGTGGCCGGGATTCGCGTCGTCTTCGTGTCGCCACCACCAAAACCTGAAAATCGCGGCGGACGGAAGCGACGCCCGAATCCGCCTGGCCCTCCAAATCCTGACCCTGCCTCTTCGCTAATGACGATCGTCACCGCGAAGGAATTGACCCAAGATTGCCGACGGACCGAAGGGAGTTGCTCCAGCACCAGAATCGACAGCGGCCCCAGATAACCTGGCAAGGCACCGCCG
>DASYEA010000969.1:0-8837 GCA_036499265.1 Schlesneria sp.
CCTCGCGAGGCGAGGGCGCGGTAGTTGGTCCCGTCGATGTTTTCGCTCACGAACTTCACAGAACCGTCGCCCATCAGGAAATGGGCACCGCCGACGTGGTAGCTGCGGAAGCCGATCGATTCGTCCCAACGCGGGTTGGCCCCTGTCGGGATACTGCTTATCAGACTGGCATTCATAAAGTTGATCGGATGCGCCGTGGTGCCAAAGTTCTCGGTAGCCCAGCTTTGCGTGATGCACAGCGCACCGATGGTCTCGCCAACTGCAAATGTATTCGACAAGCCATCGGTGACGTCTCTCAAGCGTGCACTGGAGGCAAAACGGCTGATCATCCCGCGCGGTTGCACATAACACGCGGTGTTTCCGTAGGCGGGAGCATTCCCAACGCCGGTTCCGTTGATGTAGTCGCCGATCACCGCCGAATAGTCTGCCTGTGCCACAATCCACGTCGGAGCCGCAAAATTCTCTTCTTCACGAAGTGGGGCCGACAAAGCATCCGACGGGCACAGGAACGCGGGGAACGTCTTTTGAAGATACTGGAAATTGGTTCCCTGCCACGAGGCCTGGTTGAAGTCAAACGAATTGTAAAGCGGACCCTGATCGACGTAGGGCAGGATCATGGGAATCCAAGACCAGCGTTTACCTGAACAAACGGGGTCTTCGAGCGGCAACATGTTGAAGGAGTCGTGATAATTGTGCAGGGCCAATCCAAGTTGCTTCAGATTGTTCTTGCACTGAGTGCGCCTCGCTGCTTCACGCGCCTGTTGGACGGCCGGCAATAGCAAGGCGATCAAGACCGCGATGATCGCAATCACGACCAACAGTTCAATCAAGGTAAAACCTGCACGTCGACGCATCGTTCACACTCCGAAGAATTTGGAATGACAGAAATGATGTTGTGATGCAAAGTCAACAGAGTTTACTGAAGTGGCCCGACTCTGCAAATTTATTCTACTCGCGAACTTCGGGTTTGCGAAAGTTGTCGACGACGTTGCTCATGACGCGTCGATTTTTTCGGAAACATCAGAGATTCAGGAATAATAGGCGGAATCGAAGTTGTTCTTCAACGTGGGGCAGACCAAGATTTCGACACGACGCGGAAATACGGGGGCTGCAATACTTCGTATTTCGGAATGGTGAGCGGTGTTCTTCGCGAACCGGATGAGCCGACACAACTCGGCCGGTTACCACGCGCGACCATGTTTTTTTCGGGAGAGTGCACCATGAGAATTTCTCTCGGGATCGCTGTTTCATTGGTGATCAGGCTGTCGTGTGCTTGTGTTGCCGGGGACCGGCTGATGGTCCACGAGTGGGGGACGTTTACGTCGTTTCAGAATGAGGCTGGCGAAGGGTTGCGACGGATCAATACGGACGATGAGCCGGTGCCGCCATTTGTGCATCGCCTGGCTAGAGTGGAGCTATTTGCGCCAACCGACATCTACCTTGATCGGGGTTATCAAACGCAGGGGGCACCGCACGCCGATCCGCGAGTGACGATGCGACTGGAGACGCCGGTCGTCTATTTCCATCTTCCGTCCGATCAAAAAGAGATGTCTCTGGATGTGGCCGTTGATTTCCGTGGCGGATACTTAACTGAATATTTTCCGAAAGCAGTGGCGCAGGTGAACGGTAAGCCGTTCGAGAAGAACGATTTTCCACGAGGACCGATCGCACTGGGCGGATTGCGCTGGTCCAACGTCCATATTGGTGACGTGCAGCCAACCGTCGAAATGCCACAGACGACGGAACACGTCTGGCTCGCGCCGCGCAAGGTGGATGCGGCTGTCGTGACGGTCGGCAATGAGAGCGAGCGGTTTCTGTTCTATCGCGGTGTTGGCGACTTGGTAGCACCGCTGACGGTGGCTCGAAACGCAGATCAAGTTCTCGACGTCTACCTCAATATTCCCGGCTTGAAGCAACAGAAGTCCGCAGCCGCAAAGCCTTCACCATTGGATGCACCCTGGCCTAAAGGCGATGCTTCGCCTCTGGCAGTTCACCCGGAGTGGGAGGGGATGCTGACCCATCGTGATGTGTGGCTGCTTGATGTTCGACCCGACGGAACATCGGCATTTCGACGCCATCGCGAATCGAAACGAAACCGGCCAGAGGGTGATCGGCTATTGCAGATCTCAGGGGAACTCGCTGAGCGTGAGTATTCACCGGATAATCTTGCACTTTTAAGAGCCGAGATGCATGAGGCTCTGGTTCGAGAAGGACTGTTTGCCGACGAGGCGAATGCGTTGTTGGAGACATGGGAGTTGTCGTACTTTCGCAGTCCGGGGCAGCGTTTGTTTTTTCTGGTGCCGCGAGCCTGGACGGATGCCGTGCTTCCGTTGACGTTGTCGGTCCCCGCTGATGTGACTCGCGTCATGGTCGGACGGATCGAACTGGTGACACCGCGGCAACGTGACCTTCTGAAGCAACTCGCCGAGACACCTGTCCCTGATCTGACCGAGGTGCTGACGAGCATGCGTGCGCTGAGAAAGGACACGTCGCGTCGAGAGGCCTACAACGCGCTCGCTTCAGGACGAGGGGATTCGTCGATGCTGGAGGTTTCTGTACCACCCACGTATCAAGCGTTCCTCGACCTGGGGCGGTTTCGAACATCGTTGCTGATGGACGCGGCTGATCGCGACAAGAAGGCCTCTCCGGGATCATTGGGGCGCCTCAATCATCTGGTTTATGAATTGTGCTTTCCGGGAAAATTGAAGCGAGAGTGAAGCTGGTGATTCGAAGTATTCGTTCCGAAGATTGGTCTGCGATTGAACGGATTCAAGCCGAGTCGTATCCGCGCGAAGTCTTAGAGAGCCTTGAAGCCCTTCAATCGCATTGGCGTGTTTCCTGCGATACGTGCGTGGTTGCCGAATCGGCGGGACAAGTCGTCGGCTACCTGTTGGCTCACCCCTGGCCAAAGCGGGTAATCCCACCGCTGAACAAAGTCTATCGCGAGTTGCTAGAGGATTCAGACTCGTTGTTTATTCACGATCTGGCATTAAGCCCGGTCGCACGAAAATCAGGCATCGCTCAAGATCTTGTCCGCTCTGTCCTGCAAGTGGGAGCACAACTGCGATTGACGACGGCATCCTTGATCGCCGTCCAAGGCTCGGAAGGCTTTTGGATGCGATTTGGATTCACCATTTGCGATAGACTTGCAGACGACTTTGTTGCGGCCGTAAGGTGTTTTTATCCAGTGTCTGATTTCAGTTACATGGAACGATGCTCTGTCGAGCAGGGCGAATAGAACTTCTCGTGTGACTGAGTGGGGCTTTCGATGAACTCGAGAAACTCGTCATCTTTCCATTCTTCAACTCTGAGTGCGTACTGTGCCGCGCCCATTCTGTTTGAGGTAAAAGCTATGCGTCAGTTTGTCCTGTTGTGTGTCGTGCTGGTCGGTTCGGTGTCGGCACAGGAGCCGCCGTATGGCAACCTGCCGACTGCCGCGCCGCCGTATTATCGAGTTCGATATGAGGGCTCGACGCAGGCTGGTGAACTGGTCTATCCAGTCACCTTCACCGTCTGGATTCCGCCCCATGTGAAGACATTGCGAGGGTTGATCATCCATCAGCATGGCTGCGGTGAGGGCTCATGCACGTCGGGAAAGACCGGTGCGTTCGATCTGCACTGGCAAGCGTTGGCCAGTAAGCACGATTGCGCGTTGATGAGCCCCGTGTATGAGCAACCGGAGAAAGCGGACTGCCAGAAGTGGTGTGATCCCCGTAATGGTTCGGACAAGATCTTTCAGAAGTCTTTGGAAGATCTTGGAGCGGAAACACGTCACCCCGAATTGGTCACGATCCCGTGGGCCATCTGGGGGCATAGCGGGGGCGGGCACTGGGCTGGGGGCATGACATTGCTGCATCCCGAACGCGTGGCCGCGGCGTGGTTGCGTTCGGGCGTGCCACCGATCACCGCCGTCGAAGGTAAGCCGGCACCTTACGAGATTTCGCAGGCCGCCTGCCAGGTTCCGATTATGTGCAACCTGGGGACCAAGGAAGGAGTCACCGACAAGGAGAGCCGCTTCGCCGGAGTCTGGCCTGGAAATGAAGCGTTCTTTCTTGCTGTGCGAGCGAAGAAAGGACTCATTGGCGTGTCGATTGATCCGTTGTCGAGCCATGACTGTGGCAACCAACGCTACCTGGCGATGCCGTGGTTTGACGCCTGTCTGACCGCGCGTCTACCGGCGGAGCTGGGCGAGTCGTTGAAACCGATGTCGAATGACGATGGCTGGCTTGCTCCGCTCAAGGCGGGGGACGCGGACGTCATTGCCCCCCTGCCTGCAGCGAAGTTTGCGGGCGATGTGGAAAAGTCCGTCTGGCTACCGAACGAAGCGGCTGCCGTGGCCTGGACGCAGTATGTCAAAGATTCAGCAGTGACGGATACCACGCCACCACCGGCACCGACGAACTTGCAGGTTGTCGGCAATGTGCTGACGTGGACCTCGGCAGCCGATCTCGAAAGCGGCTTGGCGGGTTTCATCATCGAGCGGGATGGGCAGCTTCTCGTCAATGTTCCCGAACAGGCTAAGAATCCTTTCGGTCGCCCGATCTTTCAAAACCTGTCGTACAGCGATACCCCGAGCCTGCCCTTGGTCGAGATGAAGTACGTCGACACGAAAGCCGAAGCTGGCAAGACGTATCAGTACCGAGTCGTTGCGGTGAATACGGTTGGCCTGAAATCCAACTAAATGAGCGTGCGCGATTCTGCTTGTGAAAAAAACATTTTCGGGTACCCCTGGCGACAGCTTTGCGTTGCCAGTGTCTTTTCGATGTGTCGCAGAGTAAACAAACCGTGGTGACGCTGAATATTGCATACGCTCACTACCCGATCAAAGCCAGCGCAGCAACGTGAAGACACTGGTGGCCCAAAGCGGCTACCAGTGGCACACAACCTGAAATCCAAAACGAGCAGAATTGCGCACGGTCATTTAGGGCGTGTCCAGGACGCTCAATGGTGGAATAGGGCCAATAGGATTTCGATCAAGATCAGCAGGACAACGGTAATTTCGAGGATCTCTCCGCGATAACTTTCCGCTTGATTCGAGACGACTTCGTAGAATCCTTCCAGGACGGAAATCGATCGGCGGATATTCTGGCCCCATTCATCCAGGTGAAATCGGCTGGCGACCTGATCATAGACCCGCGCCACGTAGGGGTCGCCCACCAGCGTCAGGGCGTTGCTGGCTTTTTCGAACATGATGTTGACCTCAACCTTCAACGCTCCCAGGTCGCGTAAGCGACGTGAGTATCGTTGCCAGATTGGTCGGCTGGATCGCGCGAGCCGATTGATCAGGGTATAGGCAGTCTCCAATCGCTCGTCGATCCGATTGTCGATATGACGGAATTCCAGGAGTTGCAGGTTCGCAAATGCCAGCGTCTCCAGGATCTCACCGCAATCCTGGTCGATGACGACGGCCGCCGTCCAATCCGTGATCACCAGGTCATGGGGACTGTAGCTCAGCCGCAGTCGCAGAGCCTCCGCAATTTCGCCGTCGCTCAAGGGATTCGATTCGAGCCGAACCAGGCTGGCGAGCCATGCGGGGTTCTGCGCGAGCAACTGCGAAGGTGGTGATAATGCGTCGTCGGGGAGCAACTGGAGCACGAAGTACTCTTCGCTCAAATCAATCCAGCGTGGTAGAGAAATGGCCGATTGGAGGCGATGGTAAAGAGACTCCGAGACGTCGCGGGCCGCCTTGATGAAGATCGCCGGATCGCACAACTCTCCGGCCAGTCGAGACAACTCCGTCGCTGACAGACGAAAAGGAGCCTGCATCGCGATGCTGACAGCTCCAAAGTCGAACAGCATCAGTTGGAACTGAACTTCCACTTCACCCAGAACGGGTAAGGTGAGGACTGCCGGGCTGAGATCGAAGCGGAGTGGTGGCGATTGATAGGCGATCGATGCGGGCGTTCGCAACTTACGAGGAAGATCATGGACCTGAGCCGGAACAAGATTGCGTGCTTTCTCGAGACTAACCTCCTCACCCCAATCGAATGCGACGAAGCAATGTAAGTAGCCCGACAGCGGACCGGTCGTTTCGAGGGACACGGAATCAGCCACGATACGCTTCTTGAATAACTGGAGACTGTTGCACCAGATCGTGTTTGCCTGACGCAACGGGAATCACACATCGTCATCAAGTTACGTTACCGCCTCGTGCGGAGAATTGACAAGGTCGTCGGCTAGGGAGCGCATTCTGGAATCAATTGTGTCGACCAGACGGACTTGGCCCGCGCCATTCCCGGGACCTCGATGAAGGCCACTTCGCGATCCACTTCGAGTTGCGAAAACTGGACGTTCATCAGGCCTCTCTCTTCGAATATCACATCTCGGCCGTCGAACGTCGAGATGATTCCGTATCCCTGTTGCGGGTGACTTGGCCCCTCAGGCCGAACGATCCTTTTTATTCTTCCATGCGAGGGTGTTGCAGGAATCTGCTGAGGCGACTTCATAATGATCCTTCTACTTCCTGTGCGAACTTTCCGTGTTGACGTTGATGTCGTTGTCGACTTCGCGGACTCCTTTGACGGCCTTTGCTTCCATGAACGCAACCTCCTTCAAGAAGATGGTGGGCAAGCGTCCTTGCAGCGTGACTCGGCCGTTCTCGCAGTAGACCTGCAGATGATGCAACTGCGCGTAGCCACAATTCTGCAGAGCGTGTTGCACGAGGCTGACAAGTTGTTCATCGGAATCACATTCCTCAGGAAGCAGTTCGCGAACACGATTTCCGTCCAGCATTGTGAAATCATCCTTCTTCCAAGAAGTTCGGGCCGGTTACGGTATGGCCACTGCGTATGTGATCACGACACAGGCTGCGACCATGATTAACATTGCGATGATGAACACGACATCAGCAAATCTCTCCATGCGATGCATCCGTCGTCTGCTTCGCGTGCGGAGCGCGCAATAAGACGACAGGCAGGCCACAAGAAACAAAACGGAATCGCCAGCGAGGATGTCATCGGCAAGTATGTCTCTCTTTTGAAATGCGAGGACGACACGAAGCAAACCGATCACCGTCAGGCAGACACCCAGCATGGAAGCCGACACGGTGAAAATGTGAATCGAGATGTCTTCCTCAAGATGAGTTCGTGCGATGGGCTCGGACATTTCTGCCCCCTTCCGCGACACTGCGATTCGAGAGCGAGATGCTCGCCTCTTGCCGTGACGGTTGCAGATCCTTCTCGCAACCAGGGTGAATGCTATACACGAGTCCTTCAAGTAACCTGAAGGTCGGCGAAGGTCACGAGCTTGTCAGGCTGACGAGGATTTCATATCAGCGCGTGCCTTACGAACGCGGGCGAGAGGTCTCTACCCAACTGTCAAATGCGGCCTCCCTTCCATGGGACCGGAGCCTGCTGTGTGAATGGATGGGCCGGCCCTTCAGGCCTCAAGAGTCATTCTTTTGGGCAAATGTCACCCGGCGCGAGGGGGCCGGGCTGGATCAACTGCCAGTCCTTTGGGCCTTCGGAAAAGAACAGGAGATGTAAGACCGGATTGCGGTGGGCCGTCTTTATTCGATTTCGAGTTGTTTAGATGCCTACGAACGTGGGTCCGCGTATCCCGTGCGAATGCCTGCCGCAACCAAAGTCTTGAATCCGCTTGGTATCTCGATCTTCTCAAATCAGCCTGAGACTAAATGAGCGTGCATGATTCTGCTTGCGAGAAAATCATTTCGGGTACCACTGGCGACGGCTTTGCGTTGCCAGCGTCTTACCGAGGTTTCGGCGAGTAAACGATGCATGGTGATGCTGAATGTTGCACATGCTCACGATCCGATCAAAGCCATCGCAGCCACGTGAAGACACTGGTGGCCCAAAGCGGCTACCAGTGGCACACAACCTGAAATCCAAAACGAGCAGAATTGCGCACGGTCATTTAGCGGGGAAGATACAGATCGCTGGAGGGCTTGGGGTCGATAATCGCGTCCGCCTCGGGTAGCCCCTCTGCCTGGCACTTCTCTGCGTTCCAGACAATGGGCTTCTGCATCCGCAGAGCCAACACGCCGAGCATGCCAACTTCGGTGATGCGGGCACCGATTTCGAACGGAGAGTAGGACCTGGCGTCGCCCGCGCAGGCCAATGCCCATTCGAACATATGTGAATTGTTGACGGCGCTCCAGCGCGGCCGCTCGCCCTTGGCAGCCAGCTTGGGATCCCACTTCAGCACCTCGGTATCGATCCGCGGTTGCGTCTTTGCGATCCTGGCAATCTCGGGCCGATTGGCACCCTGGAAGCTCGTCTCGCCCTTCATTCGCACATTGCAGTCCGTATTCCACAGTCCGGCAGACAGGGTGCCTTCGCTGCCCACGATCAGGCAGCCTGTCGTGCCGACCGCACCTTGAGTGACATGGTCGGGAGGCAGATTCTTGTCGCCGGAGTAGAAGACCAGCTTGACTGGTCCCCGCTTGCCTTTGGCGGCGAAATCGAATGTGACGGTACAACGAGTGGGGAATGACTCGTGTCCCATGTCATCGCCTGTGGCCTCGATTCGAGTCGGAGATTCGAGTTCGAGGGCGCGGTACGCCAACTGAAACCCATGGCAGCAGAAGTCGGCAATCGACCCGCCACCAAAGTCGTACCAGCCGCGCCACTTGCCCGGGTGATAGATGTCGTTCTTGTAGGGGCGAGCGGGGGCTTTCCCCAGCCAGAAATCCCAATCGAGCCCTTCCGGAATCGGGTCGCTGTCGGCCGGGCGATCGACACCGTTTGGCCAGCTATGAGCGGGATGCCAGACGTGGACTTCGGTAATGTTGCTCAACAGGCCCGATTGAATGACTTCAAAGCTCCGTCGAAAACCCTCGGTCGAGCAACCTTGATTGCCGGTTTGAGTCGCAAGCTTCG
>DASYEA010000970.1:0-2304 GCA_036499265.1 Schlesneria sp.
GCCGAGTTGCGGAAGACGATCCAACTCGCGGACCTCAGCTTGAAGCTGGTACACGATACGACGCTTCATTGCGAAGTCCTGGAATCCGAGCAGATGATTCTGGAGGACAAGCTGGCAGCCGCCGCTCAAAAGGGGGCCGACCAACTGAAGCTGTCGACTTCGCCCGTGATGGTGTATCTGGCCAATCGACTGGTCAACCCGCGACTGGAAGCGGGCGACCTGCTGAAGCGTGCCCTCAAGGATGACAAGAAGGCTCTCGGGGCACTCAAGAATCGAGCCGGCGCTGATCCTGGTTACTCGATGTATTCGACCGTCGCGGGACTCGATGTCCTGGGGTTGGACGGCACGCCGTTCGAGGGCTTTGAATTCGTGGGGACCAAACCGACCTCCATGCGAGTGGGCGATGTCATTCTGAACGAATGGCTCGCCAAAGATTTGAAGGTGAACGTCGGCGACCCCATCCGCTTCGCCTACCACGTCGTCGGTTCACGGGGCGAGCTACCCGAAGAAGATCGCACGGCTCAGGTCCGCGGCATCGTCAAGATGACCGGAGCGGCCCTCGATCGCGCGTTGACTCCTGAAGTGAAAGGAATCACCGATGTCGAATCACTATCGGACTGGGACCAACCGTTCGACATGAACCTGGATGTCGTCACGGCTCGTGATGATGCGTACTGGGACAAATACCGGGCCACTCCCAAGATGTTTCTGCCGCTGAAGTCCGCCCAGGCAATGTGGCCCAGCCGCTATGGCACACTGACTTCCATCCGTTTCAGCAACGACGATTGGAAAGACAGCAAAGAACTGCTGCCAGGTCAGCCGAACCCGGCGGTTAAAGCACGTCAGGCCGAGTTGTCGGCAGCGATTCTAAAACAGATCGATCCTGTCGAACTGGGATTGGCCTTCATGCCCGTCAAGGCGATTGGATTGATGGCCGCGAACGGGTCGACGGACTTCTCGCAACTGTTCTTCGGTTTCAGCATGTTCTTGATTGCCGCTGCGATGATTCTGATTGGCCTGCTGTTCCGATTGGGAATTGAACAACGAGTCCGCGATCTCGGCTTACTGGGAGCAATTGGCTTTTCGCCGAAAAGTGTCCGTGGATTGATGCTGCTGGAAGGGCTGATCGTCGCCATCGCCGGTGGCCTGATCGGACTGGTCGCTGCCGTCGGCTATGCGTGGCTGATGATCTATGGCCTGACGCACTGGTGGGTCGGTGCGATTGGAACACAAGACCTGTTCTTGGAAGTCGGCCCCGTCAGTCTGGTGGCTGGCTTCACGATCGCGATCGGTGCTGCCATGGCTTCCATCTGGTGGGCCTTAAGACAACTGAACGGACTGAGCCTGCGTGAGCAACTGTCGGGCGTCACCGAAAAGGAAATCGATCTCGCGGCCCAGCAGAAGCGTGCCCAACGTTCACGTCGGCGAGCGGCCATCTGCACGGCGCTGGCCCTGCTGCTGACAGCCGGAATCGTCGTCAGCTTGATCCCCGCCACCGGAGCCTTCTTCGGCGTCGGCATCCTGGCGCTGATAGCCACGCTCTCGTACCTGTCTGCGTGGTTGTCTGGAAAGCCAGACGCCAATACAGCTCAAAGCGTGTCCGTGTTGCGTGGCAAAGGGACCGTGGCACTCGGTCGACTTGGGCTACGAAATGCCTCTCGACAACGAATGCGTACCGTCATGACCGCCGGCATGATCGCGACCGCAACCTTCCTGATCATCACCGTCGCTGCCTTTCGCAAAGATCCCACTGGAGACCGACCGGATAAGAAATCAGGCAACGGCGGTTTCATTCTGGTTGCCGAGTCCAGCAGTCCCGTGTTGTACGATCTCAACACCGCCGAAGGCCGCAAGAAGCTGCAACTGAGCGCTCCACCCAACTCGCCAGCCGCGAAGGCTCTGGAAGCAATGCGAGTCGTCCCGTTTCGCGTGAAGCCGGGCGAAGATGCCAGTTGCCTAAACCTCTATCAAACGAAAGTCCCGAAGGTCCTGGGGGCTCCTCAAACGCTGATCGAAGAAGGCCGATTTGCCTTCGCGGGTGGTTCATGGAACGTGTTGACAACAGAAGTACCACCGACTGCGCAAGGTGATGTCATCCCGGTGCTAGGGGATCTCAATACGTTGATGTTCTCGCTACACAAGTTCGTCGGCCAGTCAATACCGATCCCCGACGACCAACACCCGCAACATCAACTGAAGATCTCGGGGATGTTCCAGGACAGTGTCTTTCAGGGTGTGCTCGTGATGAGCGAAGACAACTTCCTGAAGGTCTACCCCGAACAGAAGGGGTTTCGCTACTTCCTG
>DASYEA010000971.1:0-10561 GCA_036499265.1 Schlesneria sp.
TCTCGGTTCCAGTTGAATCTCAGTAGAACGCAGTATGAGATTGGACGTCTCGGTGAAAAATGGTATCGGATCTCTGATCCGGCAGCGATGAACGAGCCTGGTCTGTTCGATCAACTCTGTCGACTTGATGCTCATCGTCAACTCTTGCTCCTTGCCCCCGACAGTTGGAGCCCAACCAGCGTCGGCAAGCTTGTGGCACAAACGCGAAGACTAAGAGCACCGCTTGGCCTGGTGAGGGAGAGCTTGGATCGATTAATCGACAGGTCGGCCGCGAAAGAGTGCAACCAGCTCACGACACAGAAACGAGTTTCAGCCTGACCGATGACATCTCCAAGATTTCAGGTTTTCATTTTGGCGATGCAATCGATACCGCACCGCATGTTATCAAGATAGTGAGTGATCGATGGGAATTACCAAAACTGCCGGCGACCGAGATCGATTTGTTCGACCGTGCAGCCTGTTTCCAAATGCGCGAGGAGCTTTCCAAGCGTTTCTGCAGTCACTGCAGTTTCAGCAGGGTGAGCAGGTTCTTCTGCCCGCTTACATCGGTTGGTCCTCACGCGAGGGATCTGGAGTATTCGACCCTGTCACCAACTTAAAGCTGGATTTCGCCTTCTATCGACTGAATACGAAACTGCAAATCGATTTGGAAGATCTCACGTCAAAGCTAAAGACGGGCCGCATCAAGCTAGTCGTGTTGATTCATTATTTTGGCTACGTCGATCCCAGCTACACTGCAGCCGTCGAAATCGCCAGGAAATATGGAGCGTGGGTATTGGAGGATGAAGCTCATGCGTTGCTGACCGATCGCATTGGCGGAATCGCCGGACGATTGGGCGATGCTTGCATTTACTCGTTGCATAAGATGCTTCCAGTCTCTGGAGGCGGGATGCTGGTCACGACATTGGCGAATCGGAATCTTGTTCAAACAGGACATAACGAATCGGATCAAGAGCAGAGTCTAGGCGAGTACGATCTGTTTGCTGTCGCACAAAAGCGCCGTCGGAATGCGATCCATTTGGCGCAGTCACTTTCACATTTGCAGGAACACGTCGTTCCACTTTGGGAAGACCTCCAGCCAGGAGAATTCCCCCAGACTTTTCCCGTCTTGATCCTTCGAGCCAATAGGGACGAACTCTACACGAAGTTGAATGCAGCAGGATTTGGTGTCGTTAGCCTCTATCACACCATGATTCAAGAAATCGGCAAAGATGCTTATCCAGCGTCGCATGCTATCTCTCGTAAGATATTGAACCTTCCAGTACATCAGGATGTGGAGACAGACCAATTGGACCAGTTGGTCTCGGAATTGAAAAAAACTTTGTTGGTTTCCGCCTGATCTCAACATCGCAAGCAACAACACAATGCCAACAAGCCAATTCAAAGTTCTCGACCGAAATAAGGCAGCCGAACGTACCGAATGGTTAGCTCTCTGGAATGCCTGGCCGGAACGAGAAGTGTTTGCACATCCGGACTATCCAGCCCTGTTCGCCAAGCCTGGGGATCAAATTCTTTGCGCTGTTGAAGTTACAACGTCGGGGGGTGTCCTTTTCCCTTTCTTGTTGCGGCCACTGGCTCGCGAAGAGTGGGTCGAGGACGACAATCAATCATGGGACTTGGTCGGGCCGTATGGATACGGCGGAGTCTTCGCCTGGGGCGTCGATGAAGATGCTGAAAATGACTTCTGGGTAAATTTCGAAACTTGGATTGAACGCCAGAATGTCGTCTCGTCTTTCGTGCGTCTCTCTCTCTTTCCGGATCAGACAATTCCCTTTCGGGGAATCGTCGAACTCAACACCTCGAACATTGTTCGGAACCTGGACATCGAGCCCGATGCCCTATGGCGAGAATATGAGCACAAGGTTCGCAAGAACGTGAATAAGGCCAAGCAGGCAAATCTGACAGTGGAGATCGATTCATCAGGGCAGAGACTCGAAGAATTCCTGGCCATCTACTACTCGACGATGGATCGCAGGGACGCGTCGGGGACTTACTACTTCCCCAAATCCTTCTTTGAATCGCTATGCACAAACCTGTCGGGTCAGTACCTGTTTTTTCATGTGCTGCACGAATCAAAGATGATCTCCACTGAACTTGTCCTGGTCTCTCAGCAACATTTGTATTCTTTCCTGGGAGGAACTCTTCCAGATGGTTTCTCGATGTGTCCGAACGATCTGCTCAAGCACGAAGTCAACTTGTGGGGCCGGACGGCAGAGAAGCATTCATTTGTACTGGGCGGCGGGTACAACGGCGAAGATGGCATCTTCCGGTACAAGAAATCATTTGCACCCCAGGGAGTGACGAGCTTTTTCGTGGGAAAACAGATTCACCAACCGGCAGTCTACGATCGATTGGTGTCTCAACGTCAGCAATGGGAAGAGAGTCGAGGCGTTACGTGGACACCCAAGCCAGGCTATTTTCCGCTCTATCGTGCCTAGAGAGTTCTCTCTAAAATACCGGCAATGGACACTGCAAGCTGACATCCACAGGAGATCCGAATGCAACCCTCGCTCAATTCGCTGGAAACACTAGCTTGTGCCGGTGGACGTCCAACTTGCATTAATCCAATGTCTCCTTGGCCTTTTTTTGACGATGAGTTATGCGATGCTTCAACTCGCGTCCTTAGATCAGGCAAAGTCAACTACTGGACGGGCAATGAAGGGAAGCTGTTTGAACAGGAGTATGCCGCGTCAATCGGCTCTGAACACGCGATTGCGTTGACGAATGGAACCGTAGCACTCGAGTTGGCACTTTATGGCTTGGGGATCGGCCCTGGCGATGAAGTGATTGTGCCGAGCCGTACTTTCATGGCGTCGGCCAGTTGCGCTGTGATGCGCGGTGCAACGCCAGTCGTGGCCGATGTTGATCGCGAAAGCCAGAACCTGACTGTCGAGACGATTCATGCGGTCACAACTCCGCGTACGAAAGCGATTGTCGCAGTTCATCTGGCGGGATGGCCTTGCGATCTTGATCCGATTATGGAGTTTGCCGAATCACGAGGGATCAAGGTTATTGAAGATTGCGCTCAAGCACATGGGGCGATGTACAAAGGGCGTCATGTTGGTTCGATCGGACATGTTGGCGCCTTCTCTTTTTGTCAGGATAAGATCATGACAACGGGCGGAGAAGGTGGCCTGATGACCACGAATGACGGCGACCTGTGGAAGAAATGTTGGAGCTTGAAGGACCACGGCAAGAGTTGGGACGCTGTTCAGAAGCCTCATCAACCCAATACCTTTCGCTGGCTGCATGAAAGCTTTGGGACAAACTGGCGCTTGACTGAGATGCAGTCCGCCATGGGGCGTATCATGCTGCGTCGATTGCCGGAGTGGGTGGCGACGCGTCGTCGACATGCGGCGACGTTGACTTCGATGCTGTCATCAATCGGTTCGGTTCGCATTCCGCAGGTGCCTTCTCACATTGCTCACAGCTTTTATAAGTACTACGTCTTCCTTCAGCCTGAATATCTGCAACCGGGCTGGAACCGCGACCGAATCGTCCAGGCCATTCAGGCGGAAGGGGTGAACTGCGGTTCGGGCTCTTGCAGCGAAATCTATCTGGAAAAGGCCTTCGACGGACCCGGGCTAAGGCCCGATCGGCGATTGCCGGTTGCAAGGGAGCTTGGTGAAACGAGTCTAATGTTCCAAGTTCATCCAACGTTGAGCGATTTCGAAATCCAGGAGACGGGTTCTGGCATCCAGAAAGTTCTGGCGGTGGCCACTCGTATGCATGATCAACAAGTACCGGTTGCGGCTTGATAGTCGTGAGTACGTCAGGGACGACAGGCCTGCTGCGATGGGACATCAGTCAACACGAACGAAATCACGTCGTCAAAAGAGCCAATCCTTTGACTTTCAGGCCGGCGCGCGGCGTCAATCGAGCTCTTTTCAAGCAACCGATGTCTGCTTTGCACTGACATTCCTGCTGACCACGATCTGTTTTGCGGGTCGAGCGTCTTCAGGTCAACTTGTGATGGTTGTCGGTGCCGGGTTGACGGCAGGATGCTGGGCTCTGCGACAGCTAATGGCCAAAGAGCCACGGTATACGTGGACCGGGACCGAGTGGCTGTGCGTGCTTGGAATAGTCGTCGGTGTCGCTCAGATTGTTCCGCTATCGCGAGACTGGATGCTGGCGATCTCGCCGCACATGGGCGAGATTTTGATGCTGTCGGGGAGTAAGAGCTCGGTTGATCTGGGATTGGAGTCCTGGAATCAACTGTCGCTGGCACCTTGGGAAAGCGCATCGGGACTGACCACTTTCGTAGCGTACGCACTGTTATTCATTGTGCTCGTTCAACGATTGAAGAGACGAGCCGACGTCGATCGCATGATGCTTGCCGTAGGGGCGATCGTCATCGCGATGGCCGTCTTTGCAGAGATCCAACTGCTCGCCAGCAATGGCAAATTCTATTGGGTGTATGAACATCCGTTCATGACGACCAGTTTGACTCCTCATGGATGCTTCACGAATCACAATCATCTGTCGCAGTTTCTGGCGTTGGGGGTCGGACCCCTGATCTGGGGAATCTTGCGCGGGTGGAACAACGATTTGAACAAATCCTATTCTGACCACGAGGCTGGCCGTCAGAGTCCTTGGGCTACCGGTTTGATGATGCTGGGCTTGGGATGCTCTCTCGTGACCGTGTTGTTGACATCATCTCGAGGTGGGTTGTTGGCGGTCGCTGTCGCGATCACGATTTGCATCGCGGGTCTACTCTGGCTGCGAGTCATTCCGGTTGAGTTCTGCGTCGGTCTGATCGTCGTTTCCTGCGTCGTGGGTGGAATCGTCAATTTGACCGGCCGCGAGGCGAAGATGGAGGATCGACTGAAGCAGGACTCGGGACGCGAACAGGTGTGGCAAGCCAATATCGCCGTGGCGAAGGACTTTCCGTATCTGGGTACTGGTGTTGGCACCCACGCGGATGCTCATCGATTGCGTCTTGAAAGACCATTTGACGGTATGGAGTTCACTCATGCCGAAAGTAGCTATCTGCAGGTTCTGTCGGAAACAGGCATGATCGGATTAGGGTTGGCCGGGCTTTTTATCTTAGTCAGCCTGTGGTGGTGTCTGGGGGCATTCTTCAATGCTGACAAACAGACGAGTTCACTCGCGGTTGCGATTCTGGCCAGCCTGATGGCGAATGTGGCTCATGCCGTCGGCGATTTCTTCTGGTACACACCGTCGTGCATGTTGCTGCTTGCCATGCAACTGGCTTGCGCGTGTCGCCTTTATCAGATCACACGTGAAACTTCTGGACGCAGTCCCTGGACTTGGCACATTCCCCGACTGTTGTGCATCCCCATGCTTGGCGGCGTGTTGGCGTTACTAGGGTGGATGACACTTGTGAAGTTGCCAGCGGCCATGGCTGAGCCCGAGCAGATGCGGTACATCGCGTTGTCGTTTGCCGAACCCAGTCTTGGGAATGACGAAGCCGACCATCAGGAATCGCGCCAGGAAATGTGGTTGGCGGCCACGAAAGCTGCACGCTTGAATCCGCATCATTCACGGTCCTTGGAGATCGCGGCATTTAACTGCCTGGAACTGTTCAATGAACGTCAAAGTCAGACGGAGAATTCGATACCGCTCGCGCAGCTTCGCGATGCCGTAAAAGCTTCGGAGTTTGAATCGGCGTCGGCGATGCGCGAATGGCTGGATCGTGCGGTCGGCAAGAACGTGAAGCTATTGCAACTCGCTCGAAAATACTTTCGACAGTCGTTGCGCGAGAGCCCGCTGCGAGCCCAAGCCTATGTGCAACTAGCCGAACTCGGTTTTTTAGATGCTTTGGATGCTGATACCGAGATGGCCTATCTGAAACAGGCTTTGGTCTTGCGCAAGCATGATCCGGCGGTCCTGTTCGCGGTTGGAAGGTATGTCTCATTGGAAGGCGATACCGATGCGGCCATGCATTACTGGAGCGAAGCATTTGAACTGAGTCCGATGATGCGTCACAAAATCACCGAACTCCTGGTACCGCTCGTCAGCGCTGAGTTTTTCCTTTCCAATATCAAGCCTGAATGGTCGGCGTTGCGAATGATTGCCCGGGCTTTTGATACCGTCGGACGCCAGGAAGAGGGGTTGCAGATCTGGCAAAAGGTGATCGATGAAAGTACGACCTCTCTTAAAGCGGCAAAGACGCGAAGGGAGCGAGAAGAAGCATTTCTTGCAATCTACGACGCCTACGTCGCATTGAATGAGAGCGACAAGGCGATCAAGTTGCTGACCAAGGCTCATCAGCAGAATCCCGACAGCATTCCCATTCGAGCACAATTGGCCTGGGGCCTGTATCGGACTGAGCGATATGCTGAAGCTGCTGAACATCTAGTTTGGCTTTCCTCCAGAAATCCGGCTGATAAGTCGCTGCAGAATGCCGCTTCCAAAGCGACAAAGGAACGAATGCGGACAGCCGGCGTTTCTGATCCAAATTCGTGACCCTGATCGCTGCACTTGAATGTCTGGCATCTTCAACTGGCATCTCGATATTCGCGAAGATCAAACAGAATCATTCCCGCGGTCAGCAGGCAAATCGTTGCCGTGCAAAGCGTGATCATGGCCGTGCTGCCTGAGACCGGCAGGAACATCTCTCGAGCGACTCGTCCCAGTGGACCCAGATTCATGTCCCCGGCGGCGTCGTAGACCATGCAGCGGACATAGAACGCCACGGAGACTCGCTTGATGATCCCTGGCAGGTTTCCGAACAGGACTTCCAGAAAGAACCAGTAGACCAATGAGATGATCGTCCCATGACGAAAGACCGCACCCAGTAATAGGAACAGACAGGCATAAGCCAGTGCTCCGAGAAGTGCGGCGGGTAGGAACAAACGAAACAGTTCGTCCCCCGGCTTCCCCGCCAATGTGCATAGCACGAACAATGTTCCCGCCGTCCAACCACCGACCAGGGACAGGCTGGCGATCCCTTTTACGAAATACGTGAGCGACCGTGGCAGAGGTGCGATCAAGAGATAGATCAGCGTCTGATCCTCGCGTTCACCGCCGATGCCCGAGGCTCCGTAGCAGATCGCAAAGATCGGCATTAAGAACGCAACGAATGTCGGCACCAGCACCTGTTCGGCCAACTTCTTGCTGGTCGGGTCGGCCTGCCGCGACCAGGCGAGCACGATCAACGCGCACAATGTCGACAGGGCGACGCAGGCCAAGGTCTGGCGAGACAGCAACTGTCGCCGCATTGTCAGCGCGAACAAATGGCGAGAGGCGACGAACTGTGGAATCAGGTTCTTCACTCAAGACCTTTTGATGTTGGCAACCAGGGTTAACTTCGCGTCACTGTTCAAGAACACATTCCTTCAGAATCTGGCCGCTGCCGACATCACGTATTGAAAGGTGGCTTCGGTCGTGGCATCTGTCGATTCCATGTGCGTGATGTCAAATGACGTCTCAACGACCAGTGTCGCCAGGCGAGCGAAAAACTCTTCGGGACGAATGACCTGCAGTAAGAGCTCGTCAGCGCCCGCCAGTTCGATGCGCGAGACATGTTCCCAGCCGATCAATTGTGTGGCGAGTTCGCGTTGCTGACGGCAGGCAATTCTGATCTGCAGCGGTTGTCCCGCGAACATCGCGCGAATCTCAGGAAGCGATCCCACCGCCAGAACTCGTCCGCGTCCCATGAACACGATCCGATCGGCCAGCTCATCCATTTCGTCGAGGATATGACTGGAAACCAGCACCGCCTGACCACGCGCTGCACACCGGCGAAACAGGTCCATCAACTCGCGTCGGCCGACCGGGTCGATCCCGTTCAGCGGTTCGTCGACGATCAGCACATCTGGTTGATGAACGAGAGCCTGAGCGAGCTTGATTCGCTGTCGCATTCCCTTCGAACAACCGCGCAAGGTCCGGTCGGCACGATCAGACATCCCCACTTCGGAGAGCGCCTGCTCAGTCCGATCATAAACTTCGGTAGCAGACATTCCGTGCAGTCGGGCCATCGTCCGGACGAACTGCCTGCCGGACATCTCTTCATAGAAAGCATCCGCGTCGGGGCAATAGCCAATATGCCTGCGGGCCCGGGCTGAATGAGCCGGATTGCCGCACACGCGGATTTCACCCAGGCTGGGACGCAATTGTCCGGTCAGCAACTTGATCAGTGTTGTCTTGCCGGCCCCGTTGGGACCGAGCAATCCGGTGATGCCTGGTTCCAGAGCAACGCTGACGTCGTTGACTCCGATGACGGCTCCGTACCATTTCGTGACGGAACGGAATTCGACCAGCGCACCATCGACGGCATGCATGGATTCGGGTGCGACGCTCATGACACCACCTCAACCGCTCGGACTCGTCGTACGATCAGGATCAGTGACGCGACGCACAAGGCGGACAGCACGGCCAGGCAATATCCTGCTGATGGAATCCGCTTTTCGTCGAGGGAACCGAAGCACCAGCGGCCGAGGCGATGCATGTCGTCCCAGAAGCCCAGCAGCAGCCAGTAGCGATTGCCGTCGATCGCTCGCATTGCATCTGCCAGGCCTTTGAGCAGCACGAACAGGCCCAGCCACGTCATGACCAAAGGGACAGTTCGCGGAACCCAGGCCGCGATCGCGAAAATCATCAGGCTTTGAACGACCGCGAGTACCGCTCCATAACCGAGTATTCCGGCCAGCACGCGCGGGTTGTCCAGAAAGTACTGCAGCGAATTGCTAAGTGTGCCGTATTCGATGTACAGGATCAGTGCCGGGAAGGTGGTGACGATGGTCACCACCGCGGCGATCGTCAGCAGCTTGCCCACAATGTATTGCCAGCGACCGATTCGACGTGAGAGGTAGAAGATCATCCCCCCTTGTCGATAGTCGCTGCCGATCAAGGTCGAGCCGGCGAACGCGAGCAACAACGCACAGATCGAAGCCTGGGCGAACATGAAGTCGGCGTAGGCTTGTCCGGTCCCGGTGACTTTGTAATTGTCGAGAAACTTCGCCACGTTTTCATTCTGAATGACCAACGTCGCTTTCAGATAAATGAAGGCGAAGTGAAACAGAAAGTTCAGTAGTCCCAAGCCAATCAGGATCCAGAAGACCCAGCGCCGAAAGATCAGGTTCAGTCCGACGCGGACGATGGCAAGGCAACTCCACCACGGCGAGCGCCGCCGTCCGTCCCACGTGCGATATCCGGCCTGATCAAGCTGCATCAATCTTGTCCGATGAGGAGCGATTAGCACTTAGTAGTTAGCGAGGGAGTGAATCGAGTCCGTGTTCTCGAGGTCATGGCGAGCCGATCAAGCGGTGGTACATTCTGGGTAGGTCTTCTTCTTCTGGAACGATGTCGCTGAGGATGACATTCTGCTGCACGGCGATCTCGAAGAAGCGAGTCGTCTGCCAGCCTGGAGGGACCTCGACATCGGCTTCTCCGGCGATGGGTCGCAATTGCACGATCAGGCCCGTTGCTTTCAATGCTTCTGCGAATGGTCCCTCACCGCGCCAGCGAAGGCGATAGCGTCCTTGCCAGTGCCGACGGAGTTCGCCAATTCGGCCACAGCCCAAGACTGTGCCGCGATCCACGATAATGACCTGGCCGCAGACGCGATCGATGTCTCCCAGTAAGTGAGTCGAAAGAATCAGTGACTTGCCATGCCGTCCGGCGATCGCATGCAACAGCCGCAACATTGATTCGCGACCTTGCGGGTCCAGTCCGGCGGTCGGTTCGTCCAGCAGCAGTAACTGCGGATCGTGAACCAAGGCCGCGGCCAGTTTCAATCGTTGCTTCATGCCGACCGAATAGTCGTCGCAGCGGCGATAGCGGACTTCGTCGAGTTCCAGGTATGACAGAACCTCGTGGGCTCGACGGAGTGCCTGTCGTCGTGGCATGCCCGACAGTTCGCCTGCCAACCCGACGAGATCCACTCCGCGCATGCCGGGGATCAATGATTCGGCCTCTGGCATGAATCCAATCCGGCTACGAAGTTCGTCGCGATCCCGAATCAGATCGAGGCCCAAGACAGTGCCGCCACCCGAAGTTGGCTTCATCAGTCCCAACAGGATCTTGAGCAGCGTCGACTTCCCCGCCCCATTCTGTCCGACAAGCCCGATCGCTCCGGGTTCAATCCGCAACGAGATGTTCTTCAAGGCCTGAAATCGGCCATAGGCATGCGACACGTCAGACAGTTCGACCAACGGTGTCGTCGTGTCGGCGGCCGAAATCACGGAAGAGCCTTTGGGTTTTGGATTGTGGGGAGATGACACACGATACCCGTTGTCGTGAGTGGAGTCGATTTGCGAGATGGGTGAAGGAAGAGGTTTTTAGCCACGGATGAACACTGATGAAACACGGATTCGGAAAAGAGGATTGATGAGAAGGGAGGTACAGTCTCTTGGTGAGATTGGTGACTCGTCTTTCTGAGCGGGGCGGCGTAAGCCCCCTGGCTATTTCTTCAATCAGCGATGCCCGTGGATGGCCACTGCGAAAAGCCACTGAAGGAAGGAGTTTTTAGCTACGGATTGAACACGGATGAAACACGGATTCGGAAAAGGTTGAGATGCAGACAGTGCATGACACAACCTGACGATCGGACGTTGCCCAAGGGGCTTGGCGAGATCGGCTACATAGAAAGAGGGGA
>DASYEA010000972.1:0-1707 GCA_036499265.1 Schlesneria sp.
GTGCGTCGACTCGAGGATCGAGGTCCGGGCGGAGTAAGCGTGGTGAGGGGGCAGGCTTGATCACAATTTGACTGATGACCGATGGGATCGAACCGCGAAATGGGAGTTCGCCAGTCAGCAATTCGTACAGGATCACGCCCATCGCATATTGATCCGCGGACGGCGTGATTTTCGCTGAAATTCCCTCAATTTGCTCGGGTGGCATGTATGCGGGCGAGCCCAGAATCACGCCGCTGACCGTGATCCGTTCTGAGCCTTCTTGAATCTGGCAAGCCAGGCCGAAGTCCATGACGACCGGCTCACCCCGCGTGTCGAGCATCACGTTGCCCGGCTTCAGGTCGCGGTGAATGACCCCTTGATTGTGGGCGTCCTGTAATGCGAGAGCCAGCTTACGAATGAGGATCAAGACTTGCCGCTCCGGTTGGGGGCCATTGGCCTTGATCACGTCCGAGAGCGAATGGCCATCGATATAGGCCATCGAAATATAGTGCCGGCCATCGATCTCTCCGACGTCATAGACGGGGCAGATGTGCGGACTCCGGAGCGTGGCGGCGGCTCTGGCTTCAAGATAGAACCGTTGCAATACTTCCGTTGACTGATCAGCGGTGAAGCTCGGGATTTTGATGGCGACCAGCCGCGACAACTGCGTGTCCTTTGCCAGATACACAACTCCCATCGCCCCGCGCCCCAGCAGACGTTGCAAGTGGTAACGGCCGAAGATCTCGGGCAGAACGGGCAATCCCCCCGGCGACTTCGGCGCGATTGTGTCGCTTAACGATTGATTTGTGGAAATTTCCGCCGAGGGAACTGCATCGGCTGCAGCACGACGGGCCAGATCGGCGGAATCCAAAATGAAGGACCGCAACTGGTCTGCAATTTCCGGATATTCGGCGACGAACCGATCAGGGTCGACGGATTCGCCGCGATCTGTCCGTTCCAGGTAGACTTCCAATGCTTTGTGCACTCTTGCGTCCAACGCGTCCGACTGCTTTTCATCTGGGCCCATTCAGTCGCTCCTACAGGGGAGGCATGGAACTCCCCCAACGGAAGAAATTTCTGAAAGGTTGCCAACACCCTGGTATGATTTGGGCGATTGCCAACACTTCCGATTTTTAAAACAACTTTGTTTACTTTTTGGTCTTCACACTTTTGATCTTCACACTTTTTATCTTCACTGTGCGGCAGGCTTCGCCGCCGTTTCGTCGTCTTTCGCGTCAAACACGTTATCCTGTCGCATTGATAAGCCCGAGAAACGAAGGTCCGAGGGTTAAAAAATCCCAGAGTCTTTCAAATTTGCTATAAATGATTGAAATGTCTGAACTTGATGGGATCGCGACAGGACGAAAGCGTCTCTGCGAAGCAAGACGAATAGCAATTGTACTTGTTCGCACAGTGGAATGTGAGGATCGGTGCAGGTGGGATTCGAGGTTTGACGAGACTCTGGCCGGCCGCTTGCGATCAGCCTACTCTGGTTGGAGAATCACCTGTGATACGCAATGTGCGGCAGATGCGGGCAACAGCAATGGAGTGAGAAAAGGAAAGATATGACGCTGAAACGGATGGACAATGTTCTCATCGTTGTCGACGATCTCGAAGCTGTTAAGGCGTTCTTCGTCGAACTGGGCCTCAAGCTGGAGGGCGAGACGACAGTCGAAGGGCCGTTGGTCGGCAAGCTGATCGGGCTTGGTGATGTGCGGGCCACGCTCG
>DASYEA010000973.1:0-7308 GCA_036499265.1 Schlesneria sp.
GCCCCACGACTATTGGAAGTCGAAGTCGTATCGAACAGAACACACCGGAACGAGTCTCGCAACAAATACGCCAACAATGCATATAGCTCGGCAGTCCCAGCGAAGCCATTTAACAAGTACAGCGGCGGTCCTGAACCCCAGGCTCGACCGTAGAGATGCCGCGATCCGCGGTCTACTTCCCACGGTTCGCTTTCTGCATGAAAAGTATTGAGCACCTCTTGCCAGGCCAGCGGTGGCGGACAGGCCTCGCCAGTGGGAACACCGGATGCATCAACGGGAACTCCCGACGGGACCATCAATCCCGGGAAGGGGGAAGGGGCCGTCGCTGGTGAATTCTCTGCGGAAACTGTCGCCGTCTCGGGCGAAGACTGTGACATCTCAAACCTGCATCTGTCGTCCCAAACATTTTGCCGCGGGCCGAGACGGCAGCACTACCCCACAATTCCGCGATCAGATTCGCAGATGACGTGGTAGGCGGAAACACTATCCTCGGCGGCGCGCAATCGTTCAAGGAACTCGGTGTTCTGAAGCATTCGCCCCAGACGCGCCAGGACATGCAGATGCGTTCGAGAATCTCGACAAACGACTAGGAAGAACAGATCGGTCAGAGCACGATTCGGTGCTCCGAACGGAATCCCGGACAGAGTTCGGCCAAACGCGATTACGGATTGACCGAGAGCATCTGGTAAAGGATTGCGCGGATGCGGAATCGCGACGCCGTTTTCAAACGCCGTCGAAAGGACCGTCTCACGTTCCTGAATCGCCGTCAACAGAGTCGCTGGCTGCCACACTTCCCAGGTTCGGCCGGCCAATTCGACAAGGCTTTCCAGTACCGATCGCTTTGTTCTGGCTTCCAGGGGAACCTGTACGGTTTCCACTCGCAACAGAGCGGCGACGGGATGCGGGTCGTTAAATTCGACGGATCGGTGAGTCTGCTCCAGCACCGCCAACTCGCGGTCCGTGTATTCGCGCATTTCCTGCTCGAGCCAGTGGGTGATCTCCGTGGGATGAAACTGCCATTCCCCGGAAATCTTCCGACCTGGAATCCGACCACGATTCACAAGTTTCTCAATTTCACGGCGGTCCCGTCCCAATTGGCGGGCCAATTCGTCCAGGCTGTACCAATCGTGCGACATGGGAATGATTCCCGACAAGAAACAGAGACTAATCTGCTCTTGCCAATCAGGTGGGATAAAAAATGAGGGCGGGCGGGGCGAAATCTGCGGACAATCAGCGGATCAATTTCTGACCAGACGAACTGCCAAGCCCGCTGTTTGGCGAGTTGGCAGATTTATCGGGACGGCAAACCACTTAGCTTAAACGTTGTCGAGTCATTGCAACAGGCTGGCCAGCAACTCGCAGCACTGCTTCGCGACATTGCGAAACCGCGACAGCGTAGTCGGCAGCCCATCCGGTGTTCGACCAGACCTGTACGTCATAGTAGCCATCGAAGCCTGCCGTTTGGAAGGCTCGAATAATTTCTGTCAGCGGAATGACCCCATCTCCCGGCATGCAACGCTCGGCAGATGAATGCGGCGCGCGAAGGGCATCGCTAATTTGAACCACTCCGGTCATCGCGGCGAACTCTGGAATTCGCTCGATCAGATTTGGTTCTTGCCAGGACTGATAGGTATCAAATGCTAGGCCAACAGCCGGATGGTTTCTCTCGCTCAAGACTTCCAGTGTTTCGTCCAGCGTATTCAGAAATGTCCACGACTTGCAGAAGTACTGATGCATCGGGAGCACGCACAATCGCACTCCACGTGATCCCGCGAAATCTGCCAACTCATCCAAAGCAACACCCAGGATGCGACGACTGTGGCGGATCGTGTGCCCGTTGCGAGGGCCGCTGACCACGATCAGGTTTTCTGCGCCCAGCAGTTCCGCATCCTTGATGGCATCGCGAGCGTCTGCCATTGCGTCATCAAAGCTTAAACCGTTTGTGCCGGTGAAGCCGCCGACGAATGACAGCGATGACACGGCCAGGCCAGCGTCGCTGATCATCTCGGCGGCAAGCTCTTCACCGATCTCGGCAATCTTCGGTCGCCACAATCCGATCGCATCGTAATTATGTTTCTTGAGTTCAATCACCTCTTCAGCCAACGACGATCGCAATGAAGTCAACTGGTTGAAGGAGGTAAGGATGTTCACCGCGGAGGCCACAATGGGCTGACCGCTCTGCACTGCACTCGCTTGTGGGGGACGTTGGGATATACGACCCACACCTTGCGGCAGAGAAGGTTTATTCACTCTTGCGTTACCTCAAATGCGACATGCTCGGAAGGGAGCGGCAAATCGAATCAACTGGACACGCAGACGGGTTCGACCTGAAGGGGGCAGATTGTGCGCGAGTCACTCACAATTGCCAAGAGCAGAGACGATGTTTCGTTCATTCTGTTCTTCAATTTATTTTTTTCGACAGCAGCATCATCGTGTCGAATGCACGCGATCAGCAGTTCATCGGACACATCATCATTGAAGTAAGCAGTGGTGCTGAGCAATCATTTGCTTGCTCAGCAATCCATCTCATGTGAACGCGGCAGTCAATTCATGCCGCGCTTCGCACATCAGTCACTTCAACCGCGCGCGGTGATCTGCACCGAAGGATCATCGGCGATGTTGACCCAGACATGCACATGCGGCATGCCTCGATAGTGCCAGACGAACGCGGGACCTTCCAGTCGCCAGTTGTCCCACTCGCCATCGTCACCCAGGTCAGCGTTGCCCGCAGCATCGGTCTTATGGAACGCCAGGCGGCACTTATCGAGTCCACCTTGAGCTGCCAGACACTTGCGGACTTCATCCTGATCCGCCGTTCGATACGGCTCGATCAGCGTTGCCAGAACCTTCTGCATGTGTTCCTTCTGGTCAGAAGAGAGATCGCCGACGAGGATTCCCGAAGGCTTCCCATCAGGGCCACCGAAGTGGACCTTGGCTTCCGCTGGAGCCCTGTCCAACAAGGCTTGCACACGCTGCTTGCCGTCGAGCATTTTGAAGAGGGCATTGGCCGATTGAGCCTGATGCCAATAGACATTGCCGGGATGTCGGGCTTCTTCATTGAAGCCCGAAGCAGCGTGTCCGTAGAAGATGGGGCCACCAAACGCGGCGTGATCGACACTGTTGCCGTCGCAGCGAATCGTGAGGTGGCGACCCGTCATCACGAACTCGAACTTGTCAGTGCCGGGTGTTCCGAAGATCGCGATGGACTGTTCCTTGCCGTACCCGTCGGCATCATCTTTCAATTGCTTCTTGATGCGGTCATGCCAGTCTGGGTTGTACAACCCCCAGAACAGGGCTTCGATCATGTCTTGCTGATCCTTGGTGAAGAAGCCGCCAGCAACTTTCTGATCGGTGATGTTCCAATTGTTGGAGACATGCATCCGCAGCAGACCGCGATCGTCTTTGTAGTCCCAGTCAAAGCAGACTTCTTCTTTTTGCTTGGGAGTCAATGAATCATGCAGCTTCTTCACCAGCGTTTCCGAAGGTGCCTTGGCGGGTTCTTCAGCGCGCGCCACTGCGGGCAGGGCAGCGACCGCAGCCGCAATGGTCCCGGCAGTCTGAACGAAGCGACGACGTGACAACACTTCGCCATAGGTTGATTCACAATCACGACAATGGTCCATGACGGACTCCTTGGAACAATCAAACAGACGAACTCCAAGTCGACCAGTATGCCGATGACCTCCTGAAATGCAAATATCGCTGCGCTCGATGTCGAACATTGATCAACAGCACCACTTGACACGAAGCAGCATAGTCCCTCCACCTTCGTTTAGCCGCGAGGGCATCGCCCCGCGCATTCTTCGTACGAGGTCTCTTCATCGACGTGTGGAGTCAACGAAAAAACGGATGCCTTCCGGCATCCGTTTCGGTTGAGTGGCGTGCTGATCAGTTTTAACTACTTTGGCATCGGCAGCACGATCAATGCGTTCTCGGCAAAGGTCGCCTGGCCGTCTTTACCGTTGATCCGGTATTGAACTTTCAATTGCTTCACCGTGTTCGGAGCAGGGTCTCCACCAAAGGCTTCGTTGTAGCCTGTCTGTGGCAGTGAAACCAACTGGAAGTCGCTCGCCTGCTTTTGCAGAGTCTCAGTGACATCCTTCTGCGTTGGTCCCGCGCCGTATTCCGCTTTCACGATCTCGAGCTTGACCTTGCCTAGGCCACCCTTGCTCAGCAGTTCGGCGACTTCGTCACCCTTTGTGTTCAGCTTTTGAGCGATCGCCATCGCGGCTTGAGTGCCGTCATCTTTCAATTCAGGGACATCTTGAATCATCTTGAGCGACATCTTCAAAGTGTCAATGCTTGGGTAACGCTTCAAGATGTCGAATAGCAGTTTTTGCTCACCGACATTGCGACAGGCTTGCAACGCCTTATCGCACATGGCCAGTCGTTCGGGGTCTGGCATGACGAATTGACGAGCGATGCGGATGTAACCACGGATCGCACGTGCCTTGTATTTCTCTTCAGGTGCCGATTTGGTCAAGTCCAGCAGGACAGGGGCTGCATCGATGGTCATCCATTCCCCCAGCAGTTTGCTGGCGGTGTCTTGCAACTCGGGCTCGGAACTCTTCGCACTCGTGCCAATCGTTTGCAGAGCCTTCGTTCCACCGACCGCTCCCAGGATTTGCAGCAACGCCGTCTGCGAAGAAACCTCTGATTTGGCCATCGCCTTCGACAGGTCCTCGGCACAGACTTCGCGGTCAGGCATCCGAACGCAAGCAGCCATCAACGCCTGTTTGGCAACGGCTTCATCTTCCGCATGCTTCGGCGACACGAATTGCGTAATCAGAATCGACAAGTTCTTCGGTGGCACGGTAGCCCCCAAAGCGGCCAGAGCCGCGCTGCGAACATTCTTATCGGAATTGTCCAGTGCCTTCTGCAGTTCTGGAATGGCGCTGATCCGACGCTTGCCAACAAGCTCGATCAACAGCGGATATGATTTGCCTTCGGCTTTGGCGAGTCGTGACACAATCTCTTTGTCGACGCTGGCACCCGGCAAGTCGCTCAATGCTTCCTTGGCGGCTTTGGCGAGGTCAGCATCCGATTCGACTCCGGCTTGCAGCAAGGGGGCCAGGCACGTGTCGTTGCCGACTCGTCCCAACGCACTAATGGCTGCCAGTCGCACCGGCTTCGGACCTTGTCCAGCAGCTTTGATGACGGCTGGCAGAACCACAGTCTCTTTACGATCGGCCATCGCATGGATCACCAGAGCGGCACGTTCGGGGGCTGTCTTCGAGAGTTCGGCTGCCAGGGCTTTGTCGATCTGGCTGCCGGGGAACTCGCGGGCGGTGCTCAGGCCAATCTGGAACAGAGTCAATTCCTTCGAATTCAACTGCTCGATCAGCAACGCGATCCCGGCATCGGTCTTTCGAGCGAGGATTGCCCCACGAGTCGCTTCCAGAATGCGCTGACGAGGAACATCGGCTTTGCGAACGTCGTCATATAGCGCCACGGCCGCGTCGTGATCATCGGCCAGAAAGAATCGTTCGGCACACAAGACCGCTCCTTCTGCGACAGCGGAGCGAGTCTCAGCAGAAGAAGTTGCCAATAGAGGACGCAGAGCTTTGGCGGCAGCTTGATTTCCGATTCGTCCGAGGGCGACAGCGGCAGCCGATGCGACTTCGGCATCGGGATCTTGTAGTCGTGTGACTAGTAGGTCGACCGCTTCAGCGTCACGAGCGACACCGATCGAGTTGATTGTTCCGACCAGCAGGCGACCGGTCAGTGAATTTGTCGCATGCCGCAACGCGGCCTTCGCTTCTGGGCCAGGAATGGCTTCCAAAGCGATTCGTGCCCAGGAAGAGAGTTGTTCATTTTCCAGCAGCCGCGCTAATTGAGGAACCGCTGCCGCGGAGCCATGAATCGCCAGTAGCTTACAGGTAATCGCTTTTTCAGCCGCCGGTGAATCCGATTCCAAGACGGCGAGCAATTCGCGTTCTTTATCCGGCGACGCGTTCCGATCATCAGCGTATGTCGAGGTCGAGACTGTCAGCAACATCGTCAACAGACAGACGGACCCGAATGGAATTCGAGAGAGAAGCATGGTTGTTGGTCCGGAAGGGAGTTGGGAGGGCGAGGCTCCTGCCGAGCCGCGCATGTTATTGTGAGTCCATCGATAGGCACGGCTCGGCAGCAGCCTCGCCCTCCAAAATACAAAGGGCAGCCTTGTCGTGGACATCCCCTCAGCGTTTTACAATCGCCACGGTTCGCGAAGAGCTTCCGACCGCAAGCGGTTGGCTTGTGCGTCATCTATGAACTCATGCGTCGTGTTGTCGAACTTGACCTGCCGGTTCAAGTACAAAGCGATATTGGCCGCATGACACGCAATATGAGCGTTGCAGGCCGCGTCGGCATTCCCCTTGGGTTGGCTGCGCGTCTTCAAGCAATCGAGGAAATCGCGAACGTGGTACGTCGCGGGATAGCCGCCGATTTCCGCGACTTCACGGCCGGCCAGCAATTCAGGGGAACTCAGAACCAACTTCCCACTATCGCCCGCTTCCACCCAACCGGTCTCGCCTTCAAAGCGAACAGGACACGAACCGAGCGGAATCCAACCCGTTTCGCGATAGATCAATTCGGCCCCGTTTTCATAAACGGCCACCAGTTGCCCATCCTTAGGAGCGTTGTAGACGACTGGCGGAGGACAATCGCCCATGGCCCATTGGCACAGGTCGACACAGTGAGAACCCCATTCCAGTACGCCGCCGCCGACCAGCCCGCCACCTTTTTCAAAGTTGAAGCCGTCGAGCTGCTTCGCATTGAAAGGTCGCCAGGCAGCAGGGCCCAGATATGTGTCCCAATCCACGATGTTCTTATCGGGTTCTGGTTCGGGAACCAGCCAGCCGCTCATCATGGCTTGCATCCCGGCGGGATGCGCGTAGACCTTCTTGATTTTGCCAAGTTTGCCGCTGCGAGCCAACTCACAGGCAAAGGCAAAGTGAGGCAGATTACGACGCTGAGTTCCCGCCTGGAAGACGCGACCGGTGCGTCGCATCGTTTCGGCCAGGATCAGGCTTTGAGCGATATTCTTCGTGCAAGGCTTTTCGCAATACATGTCCTTGCCAGCCTTGGCCGCATTCATGGCGGCGGTCGCGTGCCAGTTCGGTCCGGTCGCGATCAGCACTGCATCAATATCTTTGCGGTCCAGCAACTCGCGGAAATCGCGATAAGTATCGCACTTTTCGGTGCCGTACTTGCTATCGACCATCTTCTTCACGGCCGTGCGGCGTGCTTCTTTCACATCGCAGACGGCAACGAACTGCACGTCCTTCTGTTCCAGGAAACAGCCCAGGTCGTAGGTCCCCCGGT
>DASYEA010000974.1:0-2670 GCA_036499265.1 Schlesneria sp.
CGCTCGGGTCGATACCGCGAACAAAGCTCAAACGAAGGCCGAGTCTGATAAACGTGACGTGATCTCCGTGCAAGACGAACGACTCAAAGCCAAGCAGGACGAGTTGGACAAGGTCAAGCAGGACAACAACACTCTGACTGCGGATCTGGCTGCGGAAAAAGAAGCCCACGAAAAGACCATTAAGAAACTGTCCAACGAAGTGACCCAATTGGAAAACCGCATCGAACTGCTTCGAGAAAAGTTGAACGACGCAGAGAAGACCAGCTTCGAAATCCCCGATGGCTTGGTTCAACGAGTCGACAATTCGGCAAAGCTGGTCTGGATCAACTTGGGATCGGACGATTTCCTGAAACCACGCATGACCTTCAGCGTGTACTCGAAAGAAAATCATGGTGTCGGTCGTGGGGCGGAAGACATCAAAGGCAAGATCGAAGTGACCCGGATCTTGGGATCTCACATCGCAGAAGCTCGGATTCTTGATGAAGACTTGTTCCGCCCCATGGTCGCCAACGATTTGATCTACACCCCCTTGTGGAGTCCCGGCCTGGTTGAAAAGATCGCCTTCGTCGGATTGATGGACCTCGATGGCGACGGCAAAAGCGACTGGGGAGAACTGAAGCAGTTGCTCGCGATTTCGGGTGCTGATGTCGACACCTATGTCGACGAAAACGGCAATCGATTGCCAAAAGATTCGAAGATCACCGTACACACGAAATTCCTGGTTCGCGGCCTGATCCCCGACCCTAATGAAGTTCCTGAGACCGAACGCGATCGTGTGAATGAGATCCGCAAGCACGAAATCGAAATGGTCAAGGAAGCTCGCGTAAATGGCGTGCGCACAATCAAGCTGAACGACTTCCTCGCCTTTATCGGATTCGAATCGAAGCGACGGATGTTCCGCCCAGGTCAAGAACGCCCCTTCAATTTGAAGGCCGGAGCTGCCAGTGCCACCGCAGGTGAAGCCATCGGCGATCGATCATCGAACGGCAATGTTTCTGGAAATTTCAATTCGACAAATTCGAAGAAGTCTGCTCCTCAGAAAACGTCTGACGGACACACCAGCAAGCTGTTCACGCCAGCCGCCAAGTAATGTTGACGAAAGACTGCTAAATAAAAGAAGCCCCGCTCAATCGGCGGGGCTTCTTCCTTTATCTGTCAGCAGAGACCTGTACTCAGCCAAATGCCCGGCTGACGACTTCACCCTCGTTGACTGTGGCGCGTTCAGCTCGCCCCTGCAGCCGATAGGTCAGTTCGGTGTGATCGACCCCCATCGCCGCCAGGATGGTGGCGTGCAACGAATGCACGTGTACCTTTTGATCGACGGCGTGCATTCCGAATTCATCTGTCGCCCCGATGATCTGGCCACCTTTCACACCACCACCTGCCAGCCAGGTCGTGAACCCATAGGGATTGTGATCGCGACCATCGCCCTTCTCACTCATCGGCGTTCGGCCAAATTCACCGCCCCAGATGACGAGCGTTTCGTCAAGCAATCCGCGTTGCTTCAAGTCGCGCAATAGTGCGGCGATGGGCTTGTCGGTCTCGCTGCAATGCAAGCTGTGATTCTCTTCGATCTTGCTATGAGCATCCCACTTGCTGCCGGATCCTGAATAGAGTTGGACGAAGCGAACTCCGCGTTCGATCAGTCGGCGGGCCAGCAGACAGTTCCGACCGAATGCCTGAGTCCGCTTTTCAGTCATCCCATAGGCTTCTTGTGTCTGCTGAGTTTCATTCGACAAGTCGACCGCTTCCGGAGCCTGCGCCTGCATGCGAAACGCCAGTTCATACGAGGCGATCCGCGCCTCAAGCTCACTGTCGCCGGGTCGCAATGCGGAATGTTGACGATTCAGTTCGTCAATGAAACCGAGCTTCCCGAGTTGCCGCTGATCGCTGATTCCCTCGGGAGTGTCCAGATACAGAATAGGGCGTTTTCCTGCGAGAAACTTCGTTCCTTGATGTGTCGCCGGCATGAAGCCAGAGCCCCAGATGCGATTGCCTCCTGGCGGCTCGCGATCGCTGTCCATCATCACCACGAATCCGGGCAGATTACGGTTCTCAGATCCCAATCCGTAGTTTACCCACGCTCCCAAACTCGGTCGCCCCGCCAGCATACTTCCGGTGTTCATCTGGCAGACGCCGCCAACGTGATTCAGTGCATCTGAGGTGCAGGATCGAATCACGCACAGGTCATCGGCACACTCTCCGACATTCGCGTACCAGTCTGACACGGGTAACCCGCTGTCACCGTATTGCTTCCACTTACGCTGACTGGCCAGCAACGGATTTTCGGAAACGCCCATCGGCGTGATCACGCGTTTGATCGACTGCGGCAATGGCTTGCCCGCCATTTCATTGACGAGCGGCTTGGGATCGAATGTGTCCAGGTGACTGGGGCCGCCATCCATGAATAGAAAGATGACGTTTCGCGCTTTGCCAAAAAAGTGTGGCCTCAAAGTCGGCGGTGGTGAAGCGATCGCCCGGGGCTGCTGCTCGGCCATCAGGCCTGCGAGTGCGATCGCTCCGAATCCCCCGCCTGCACGCGCGAGAAACTCACGTCGAGACGGGGCCTGAACATGGGGAAGCTGATAGCGGTCTTGCATGGCAACATCTGCTTAAGTTGAAGAGCCAGGCGATCAGGTACGTTGTTGAGTCAGAACTATAATATCCCGC
>DASYEA010000975.1:0-2289 GCA_036499265.1 Schlesneria sp.
CAAGGAGTTCTCGAATGCTGACTCTTTCGACCGGACATCGCTATACGGATTGCGACGGAACGACACGGCGAAACTTCTTGCAGGCGGGGGCGCTCGGAGGCCTTGGGCTGACTCTCTCCGATCTCTTCGCCGCACGAACTCAGGCGGCCGAAGTGGGCCAATCCGTGAAATCGACGTCGGTGGTCTGGTTGTGGCTGGGGGGTGGCCCCACCCACATCGAAACATTCGATCCCAAAATGACAGCACCGTCGGAATACCGCAGCGTCACCGGCGAGACGGTTACTAACGTTCCGGGCCTGACAATTGGCGGCCACTTCAATGAGACCGCTCAAGTCGCCGACAAGATGGCGCTCGTCCGTTCTTTCGCTCATACCAACAGCGGACACGGAGGCGGAACCCACTTCGTGATGACGGGGTACGACAATCGCAACATTGATAAAGGCGGGTTTCCCTCACGACCATCTCTCGGTTCGATTACGTCCAAGGTCCGCGGTTCGAATCATCCCCAGAGTGGGATGCCGACGTATGTTCGCCTCGGGAACATTGGTGCCGATGGCCCCGCCTTCCTGGGACCAGCCTACGCGCCCTTCGATCCAAACGGGCAAGCTCGTCGAAACATGAATCTCGAAACAAAATATGACCGATTCGACGACCGCCGGGAACTGTTGAGTAGCCTGGATCGCTTTCAACGTGAATCCGACACTCATGGAGTGATGAGCGGCCTCGACGCCTTCGAACAGCAAGCCTTTCATATGCTGCTGGGCAAGTCGTCCGATGCGTTCAATCTCGACAAAGAAGACGGAGCGACTCGCAAGCAATACGGCAAGGATTCATTAGCTCAGCAGATGCTTGTTGCTCGCCGTCTGGTTGAAGCCGGTTGTGGATTCGTCACGATCAATTATGGCGGCTGGGATATGCATGGAACGATTGAGCAAGGCCTGAAGCGCCGCGTTCCGGCCCTCGATCATGCGATCGCGTCGTTCGTGACAGACATCGCGGCGCGCGGCCTGACTGAGGACGTGCTGCTCGTCATCTCTGGCGAGTTTGGCCGAACGCCGCGAATCAATCGCAATGGCGGACGAGATCACTGGGCGCCTCTCAGCACTCTCGCCCTGTCCGGAGGCAGCTTCCAGATGGGTCAGGTTGTCGGTGATTCGATGTCCAAGGCCGACGTTCCCAAGACCAACCCCATCAGGCCACAAGATCTGATGGCCACCGTCTTCCATCATCTTGGCCTGGATCCGAAAACACAGTTCGTCAATCAAGGTGGCCGACCGGTCTATATGCTCGAACAAGGCCAGGTCATCTCCGAATTGGGCTAAGCGTCGAAAGTTCGATCACCGTCATCACGGGAGCCAGCCTCGATGCGAAGCACGTTGTTCCTGCTAGCGGCCTTCAGTGTCCTACCTGCTATCGCTGCCGAGCCTGCGTTTGAACCAGGCATCTGGACTAAGGTGACACCTGCCGGTGTCGTGATGACTAAAGAGAACCACGTGTTCTGTCAGGGTGTCACCCTGGATTTGAAAAACCCTCGCACTTTGTATCTTTGTGTTTGTGCCTACGACGCAACAAAGGGAGGTCTGTTCAAGACGACCGACAGCGGTGCGACTTGGAAAAAGATCGGGCCACTCGACGAACCGCTGCATGTGGCAATCGATCCAGACGACTCGAATCACCTCTACTGTGTCGACGGCGTTCGCGGGGGGACACTCGGCTTCTGGGTTTCTCGTGACGCAGGTGAGACATGGTCGATGCCCGACGGATTTAAGGAGGCCACAGAGAAGCCCGTTGGCACGCGAGACTTGTATCACCTGGCCACCGACCCAACAGACTTCAAACACATCCTGGTCAGCTTCCACTCGCCTTGGGCCGATGGAAGGAATTGTGGAGTATTGGAGAGTAAGGACGGCGGCGAGTCCTGGGTCGCCCACGACGCTCCGCCAACTCTCAAAGGTGGATACGGCATGGCCGTCTTCTTTTTATTCGATCCGGCCAAGAAAATCGGCGACGGTCAAACGTGGCTGTTTACAGCTCAGGAAGGGGGCTTCTTCAAGACAACCGACGCCGGCAAGTCGTGGTCATTGGTCTATCGATCGCAGATGACGCATGGCGGCAATCAAATCTATCGAGCGCAAGATGGAACGCTGTATTCAGGCGGCTACCAATATCCCGCTCGCAGTACAGATAATGGGACATCCTGGCAGCCTATCAAGCAGGGGTTGCCCTATAGCTGGTACATGGGAATCTGCGGCGACGGGCAGAACATCTACACCGCGAGCACCGGCGAAA
>DASYEA010000976.1:0-8265 GCA_036499265.1 Schlesneria sp.
CAGCATTTCAGTGCTGGAGAACCCATTCAACATCCCGATAAGTTGATCCATGCGGCTCATCGTCATGGGAACCAGGCCACTGGTTGCGATCGGCAACATCGTGGTGTCTGGGGCCAGCAGCGGGGTCATCATATGTGTGGAAATGCTAGTCACTGCGCCGATGTCCATCGTGATCTCCTTTTGAGAAACTCGTCAGGAATCAGATCAACTTCGAAGGGCATTGTCCCCCTGTTGAGGAACGATTGCAAATGACAGACCATTCATCGAGGTCTCTCAAACATCGAGAAATCATGCGTTTGCAATGATCGTGTTGGTTAGGAAGCAGTCAGAATGTCGCCGTTTTGCCGCGAGCAATGAGTCTTCACGTTGAGTATTAGAAACGTGTTGCGAATTGGGATCGCGAATGCCACTCGGCAAGTACGAACAAGCACAGTTGCCTTCCTGCCCGATTGCAGCAGGCAAGATCAAAGTGCGCGATTCCTGCTCACACAATTTGCACGGCACGCTCGGTGTGCCTGTAAGTAGCCTTCTCGCTCCCGCGAGAAGAAAGCCAACTGCAAATCCGTGCACCCTCATTGACCGGGGCAGCATGGCGTCGCGTTCATCGGCTTACTTCTCGCGGGAGCGGGAAGGCTACTTTGGGCGACTCGCGCTATACCGCACCTGCGCTCCTGATTTCAGTAAGCAGAGTCGCGCACGGTCATTTGGCATATGCTCCTTCGAAACGCGGGCTTCCAATGATTAGAGCGCCTACCCGCACAAACGTTGCAATCGTTACCAACCAACGATTGCCGAAAATCGATGCTGTCCAACGGGTCGCCTCTATTCTCTCCAAACTTCGCGATGCGACTATTTCACGTAGGAATGAGTGCCGTCGTCGGTCGATGTGTCCCTCATTGGCGGTTGTCGTCGCCGTGTCGTGGTGCGCCCGGTCAAAGCTGAGCGTGCGTGAGGGCCATTCGTGAAGACTCTATTACTCCGCAGCTTCGATCCCGCGATCACGTTCCTGAACCGCTATTCGTTCCCTCGCAAATTTGCCATTGCGGGTTTGCTGGTCGTGCTGCCGTTGGTGTTTGTGACTTCGCAATACATCGCGATGCTGAACGAACGCGTCGAGATGGCGCAGCAGGAAGTCGCGGGAAACCAGACGATTCGTCTCCTGATTCCATTGTGGCGTACCTTACGCGAGATCCGGCAGTCGGCAGTCGCGGCGGAGACGCGCGGGACAATGACTGACGATGTCCTGCTGGAACTCCATGATCGCGTCGAATTGCATCTTCAAGAGATTCTGTCCGAACCCGCACAATTGACGCTCCTGCAACAATCGGCGCGTTGGATGGGGCTGCGTGGCAAGCTGGATTTGGCTCTCTCGTCGCAGCCTGTCGATCGGCCCGACCTGTTCAATCCAGACTTCCTGGCCGAAGTGATTGACGACATCTACACCGTGATACGACACGTGTCTGATTCGTCCAAGTTATCCGTCGACCAGTATCTGGATAGTCAGACGCTGGCTGAAAGCATCACGACGCTGATTCCCGATGCCGTCGATATGCATGATCGCTTGCGCGATCGCATTGCCAAGGCGACTCAGGAAGAGCACAAGCTTCCGCTGGATCTGGATCTGGCCGAAGCCAATGGTGAGTTGAAAGTGCTCTATCGACGAGTCAATCAGCAGATCGGCCTGGCCTCGCAGCGCAACGTCGAAGTTGGCAACCGGCTCAGGATTCTGCTGGCGATCAGCCAATCGTCTGTTCGGCAGATTGAACAAGGAATTCGGAGGCGCCACTTCCAATCGGAAGATGCTCCGTCTTTAGGAGAGATCGATTCGCAGGCGGCCGCCAGCATTCGCGAGACGATGTTGTTGCTGCATGCGACTCAGGATGCATTCGATGAAGTCGTCGAGAAACGAGCGGAGGAAGCACGCTATTGGAGAACTCGCCTGCTATTGGCGGCATCGGCTCCTTTGTTGATTGCCACTTATCTCCTGATCGGTCTCTGTCTGGCCATCATTCAAACAGCGGCTCGAATGAACAACGTAGCCGATCACCTGCTCTCAGAAAGCGAAAGCGATCTCGAAAATCTGTCGATCGATGCTCAGGACGAGCTTGGTGGCATGATCCTGAACTTCAAGCGGCTGGCCGTTCGTCTGCGCGAAGAACTGGCACTGGCTCATGCCGAGGCGATTCGCGCGACTGCGGCCGAAGAACTCTTGCACGTCAATCAGGAACGATTCAACCTGGTTTTGCAGGGTGCGAACGACGGCATCTGGGACTGGGATCTGCGAACCGATCGTGTCTTCTATTCGGATCGCTTCAAAGAGCTGCTCGGATATGACAAAGGCGAGTTCGATGTCTGGCTATCGGCACTGGCCGACGTCCTGCATCCCGATGACTTCGACATGACCTGGCGCGCGGTCGAGCGGCATTTTCAGGACCGCGAGCCCTATCACATCGAACATCGGCTGAAGACCAGCAGCGGCGAGTATCGCTGGTTCCTGGAACGTGGCCAAGCGGTGTGGGACGAGAACGGCACCCCGATCCGAATGGCAGGATCGGTCGCCGATATCACCAGCCGTAAAGAGACCGAGGCGCGTGATCGCGTCCGCAATCGAGTGCTGGAACTGCTGGCAGAAGGGGCCACTCTGTCCGAAGTGCTGGAGCCGCTGGTTCGCAGCGTCGAGTCGGAAAACTCACGTGTGCGCTGTTCGGTGCTGTTCCTCGACAAAGAACGCAAGCGCTTAATGACGGGGGTCGCGCCCAGCCTGCCCGACTTCTACAACAAGGCCGTCGATGGGATTGAGATCGGCATGGGAGTCGGTTCCTGTGGAACTGCCGCGTTCCTGGGCCAGCGAGTCGTTGTCGAAGATATCTCGACGCATCCCTATTGGGAGGGAGCTCGCGAGTTGGCGGCCGAGGCGGGCTTGATGTCGTGCTGGTCAGAACCGATCCGCGGGATGTCAGGCACGATCATTGGGACGTTCGCGATCTACGGCACCGAAGCGGGCGGGCCAACCGACAGCGACATCCAATTGATCGAAGTCGCTTCGAATCTGGCCGGGATCGCCATTGAGCGTAAGCAGGTCGACGCGGCATTGTTGGAAAGTGAAGAACGCTGGAACTTCGCGCTGGAAGGGGCCGGGGACGCCGTCTGGGACTGGAACATTCAGTCCAACAAGGTGGTGTTGTCGCGACGATGGGGCGAGATCCTGGGGTCGGCCGAGTACGAACTCGAAACCAGCCTGCAACTGTGGCGAAGCTGTGTCCATCCCGATGACCTGGCGGGCGTGATGGCCAGCATGCAGGACTATCTGGACGGCAAGACGGTCACCTACATGCATGAACATCGGATTCTGTGCTCGGACCGCAGTACGAAGTGGATCCTGAGCCGCGGCATCATCGTCAGTTGCGACGATTCAGGTGCCGCCCTGCGCATGATCGGAACCCATTCGGATATCACAGACCGTAAGCGGATGGAAGAGGATACGCGCCGGTACCTGCAACAGGTCGAAGCCTCGCGAGACCGCATCACCGAACAGTCGATCCAACTGATTCGACAGGCCGAAGAACTGGAGCGGGCCCGAGATCAGGCGGAAGCCGCCGCCCGAGCGAAGAGCGAATTCCTTGCCAACATGAGCCATGAGTTGCGGACTCCGTTGACCGCCATCCTGGGGTATGCCGATCTGCTGTACGATGAAGACAATCGCGATGGCGAATCTCGGCGACATTTGGAAACTGTGGACATTATCCGCAGCAACGGCCGTCACTTGCAGGAACTGATCGACGACATTCTGGACTTCTCCAAGATCGAAGCGAACCGCATGACGCTGGAACGAGCTCAGATTTCGCCACGACAGCTTGTGGAAGACGTGCTGAAGCTGATGCAACTGCGAGCTCGTGAGAAAGAGCTGACGTTGCGCAGCATCTATCAGTTCCCCATCCCCGATCGGATCTCGACCGATGCCCTCCGCGTCCGTCAGATCCTGGTCAATCTGATTGGGAATGCGATCAAGTTTACGCAGCGCGGGACAATCACCGTCTCCGTTCTGTTTGATGCAGCCACCAATCGTCAGGTCTTCGCTGTGACCGATAGCGGGATCGGGATCAAAGCCGAACAACTGGAACGACTGTTCAGCCCGTTCTCACAGGCCGATGCTTCCATGTCGCGACGATTCGGCGGCACCGGGCTTGGTCTCTCGATCTCCAAGCGACTGGCGCAGATGCTGGGCGGAGATATCACCGCGACCAGCGCCTTCGGGTCGGGCAGTACTTTCCGATTGGAGATCTTTGCGGAATTAACTTCTGAAACTGTGATGCTGACTGGCGAACCGGCACCGACCGACATCAACGCCGCAGTGCGACCAACTGCAGCAGTATTCACGCCGCTGACCGGCCGCGTGCTACTGGCAGAAGACGTGATCGCCAATCAGAAGTTGATCGCGTTCCTGTTGCAGAAGTGGGGCATTCAGGTTCAGGTCGTCGACAATGGTGCTCTCGCGGTCGAAGCAGCCTTGGGGGCGCGGGACGCCGGCACGCCGTTCGACCTGATCCTGATGGACATTCAGATGCCCACGATGGATGGTTACACCGCGACAGCCGCTCTCCGAGGAAACAGCTACACGGGACAGGTTATCGCCCTGACAGCTCATGCTTCAGACGGCGATCGTGATCGCTGCCTCGGTGCGGGATTCGATGGCTTCGCCGTCAAGCCCATCCAAAAAGATCAACTCTACGCGGCCTGTCGCGAGCATCTCGAGTTGGCGCAGCGAAAGGTGATTACGTCCGATTCGTGACGGATCTGCGCTGATGCCGAGAAGCAATTTCTGTGGCGTGTAACATGATATCTGGCGTTGTGTTACGCGCCTTATTCTCCGTGAAGGTAATTACCAATCTCGTCGTCTCTCGCCAGATTGGCGAATTGGGTAAGTTCGGCTTTCTTTGCTGCCTCCGTGAAGCCGATGGCGGCAAATCTTGACATTGAGCCGACCCTCTTATAATATTACTTATCAAGTCATCTATTTATCGTCGATTCAACCCACGATCCTGATCTTGCCCGCTGCTCTGCTGACCGGAATTCCGGAGGCGGCGCAGAGACCCAAGGGGTCTGCAACATGAGTGAACATCACTGTTTTTGCCTGCCGACGGGATCCATGTCACATGGTCTCGCCCAGAGCCCGACACCAGTCTGGCCGCTATGGGGTGCTCGCGGTTGTTGTCCTTCAACCTGTTGTCACGGCTGAACACCGCTCACGTGCTGCCAAGCCATCGGTGACGTTGAGACGTGTTTGGTCCGACTCGTTGCGTTTTTCGGCAACGCCACTTGGACGCGTTCCACATCGATCGTTCGTCGAACTTCGCGTTCGTCCTCGCAAACAGTTTTGATCTTTCCAGGAAGTGCCTTCATGTCTCGCCTTTCAAGCCGGCGTCGCGCCTTTACCCTGATTGAACTGCTGGTGGTTATTGCCATCATCGCCGTCCTGATCGCATTGCTACTACCCGCCGTGCAGCAGGCTCGCGAAGCCGCACGGCGAACTCAGTGTCGCAACAATCTCAAGCAAATTGGGATCGCGCTGCACAACTACCATGACAGCAATCAAGTTTTCCCGATGGGCTTCAGCGATGCCGTCTGGGGGCCCAGCGAAACCTTTGGAGGTTGGGCCTGGGGAGCAGCGATTCTGCCATACATGGATCAAGGGCCGTTGTTCAATCAGCTTAACTTCAGTTCAACTCCCTATAGCGCGGGTGCCAACCAAACTGCCATGGCGATCCCGCTGGCCGCTTTCAGTTGCCCTTCTGATGTCAAACCGCCATTAACCCCAAATAACGCGGGCAATGCTCCTGGAGGCAAGGGAGTGACCGCGATCGCCACCACCAGCTATATGGGAGTTGGGGGGCCGTTCGGAGGCGTTTCCTGCATTGCGAATGGAACCATTCCAGTTCCAGACCCAAGAAACATTGGACTGTTCGCCGTGAACAGCTCTAACAGCTTTCGAAATATCACCGACGGGTCTTCGAACGTGTTTGCAGTGGGTGAAGTGCGTTGGATCCCGAACGCCAAAGATTCGACGGGTGCCAATTATGGCTCTGATCGCCAGTTCGTTTACGGCAATGTCACCACCAGCGGTGGTCCCAAATGCGACAACAATGACCCTACCACCAACGGACTCCATCTGCATATTCACTGGACCAGCCAGAAAATGAATGGACCGTTGTTAGGAGCGAACAATCTGGAACGTGCGTTCCACAGCACTCACACAGGTGGGGCTCATTTTCTGATGTGCGATGGCTCGGTGCGATTCGTCAGTGAAAACATCGATCACACCAGCACGAACTATACCGTCAACAAGCTGAACGGCCCCTACGGAACCTATCAGCGACTGGCAGGAATCAACGATGGTCAGGTCGTCTCCGATTTCTAGTGCGGGTCGCACTTCCGTGTCGCGTTGAAACATGGGTTAGACACAGTGGGCTTTCGCTCGCGGGACGCCACGGTCAGGTGGAGTGCGCTCTGAATCGATCGGGCGACGATGTGGACAATCCAACGAACATCGTGGACTACAGAGAACGGGCATGATCTGCAGTCCTTCATGACTCTTATTTCTAACTACGAGATCGAATCATGCCTTGGCTACCAACGACAATCGTCAACGCGTGCCGTCTTTCATCCTCTGGTCAGAGCGTTGGGCGATGGTTTGTCCTGAGTGCCGTGATCGTCTGCTTCAGTCTGGGATGTGGCGGCAGTGACGGTCCCAAGCTGGGGGACGTGACCGGGACCATCACAATGAACGGAAGTCCTGTTCCCGGCCTGAATATCACATTTATCCCGCAAGACAAGGGTTCGCCGTCTTACGGGGGAACCGATGAGAACGGGAAGTATCGTCTGCTGTTCAACCAGCACCGCTCCGGAGCTCAACTTGGAAAGCACGACGTTGTCATCAAGAATCGAGAACCGGAAACAGACGATAGCGGCAACCGGATCCTGACTGGTGTGGTCACGGAAATTCCACAGAAGTATGGCGAACCGGGTGCCCTATCGACTGAAGTCCACTCGGGAAAGAACAAACTGGATTTTGCTCTGGATGCTGTAGTCAAGCCATAGAGAGCAAGTGAACCCCTCGACGGTCGCTGTGAAGACATTGACGTTGAACACATCGAAAAAAAGGACCGCGCGGAAGGCCCCGCGCGGTTCTTTTTATTCACATGACGGCGATATGCTCACACCTTGGCCGCGCATTCTCGCACGTGCTTCAGGCACGCTTCAATATCCGGTAGCGGATTCTTGGCGTTCTCTTCGTACTCGAGGGCCAGGCAGTACTTGTAGTCGAGCGCCTTCAACGCCTTCAGCAGACCAACGATATTCAAGTCCCCTTCGCCAGCAATCTTGAACTGCTTCTGCTTCTTTCCATCCACTTCGGTGGTCTTCACGTCTTTCACGTGGCAACCGAAAACACGCTTGCCCAGGCGCTGGATCGCTTCGACAGGATCTTCGTCGCTGCGCAGGTAATGTCCGGTGTCGACGCAGGCCCCAATCTTGGGATGCCGATCTTTCACAACTTTTTCGACATCGCTGATCTTGTTGTAGCGATGGCCGGGACCATGATTGTGAATCGCGATCGCGACATCGTATTCGGCACACAGTTTGTCGAGCAGATCGAATGTTGCCTTGTCTGGGTTCGGGTCGGCGCTCAGCGACGTGATCCCCATCGCTTTCGCAAACTCAAACTTCTCCCGAGCGGCATTTTCGTTGCCATCAAAGCCGAGCACCCCGTAAGAAATCAACGTCACGCCGTGCTTCGCCAGCAGATCCTTATGAGCCTGAATCTGAGCGGGGACGCTGGTAATGGGCAGGTGGTTGGGGAACGCTTCCCAGTACTTCAGCCCCAGGGCTTTGGTGTGTTCCAAGGCCGGTTCGACTTTGAATTCACGCAGCGAATAACTCTGAAGCCCCATCTTCAGGCCGAGATAGGGGTCAGCGGGATCGGCTGCTGTCGCGACTTTGGCGAACGCGGCCGCGGTAACTCCCGCTGCCGTGGCGTGCAGGAATTCGCGACGATTGAACGAGATGGCCATGAATGTCACTCCTGATGTGAGATGAACAAGTGGAACTTGCGACAAGATAACCTCCGCCCGCCCTGATGTTGTAGCCACTTCATCAGAAAGTCGTCGCATTTTGCGAGGGATCACTCCTCATTGATTCTTCCGCCCTGAAGGGCATTCTCCATGACCGTTGCGTAGATATCTCTGCTCTGGAACGCCCCAATACTCGTGG
>DASYEA010000977.1:0-1504 GCA_036499265.1 Schlesneria sp.
CCACCTCATGTTCATCCTGATGTGCGCACCAAATTGGCTCTTCGTTGCCCCTGGAGCCGTGCTCATGAGCGTCGGCATGGCATTCGTCTCTTGGCTCTACGTGAGCACGCAGCATCTCGGTTCCATCGGTTTCGATACTCGAGCCCAATTATTCGGAGTCATCCTTGCCTCATTGGGTTTCCAGATCGTGAGCATCGGGCTCTTTGCTCGAGTCTTCTCCTATTCCGAACCACGTCGGGTTCGAGCTCGCTCACTGGAGCGAATACTGACGGCAATGAAGCTTGAACAGGGCCTCACTGCTGGTGGCGCATTCATAGTTGTCGGTTTGGCCGGGGATATTTGGGAGTACGCCCGGTGGGCGTCGCACCATTTCGGAATTATCCAGCACGACCGAGCCATCGTCTTCTGGTCGATGTGGCTTGTACTCGGCATTCAAATCTGTTTCTCCTCCTTTTTCCTCAGCATGCTCGGTATTCATCGCGGGACGTGGATTGGTGATCCCTCTTGAAGGACCCCACCAAAAGCCGGCCAAAGGAGATCGGTCGAAATATCGACAGCAATCGCGGGCCGATTCGATTGCGTGATCGAATCGCCATACTTTCGAGTTGGATCGCGCTTGAAGCGCCTGATCACAACCAGATGTCCAAGGACCAGACAACACCGACCACACGATTCAAAAACACACACCGTCATCTTGTAGATCTCGTCAAGCGATCTCCGACACCTTCGACCGTTGTGGCCCGGGAGCCATTCCGTTCAAAAACTCGCGCCGAAAAATTCCAAGTCGTCCGTCACACAGTTAGCCAGCAGTTCCGTTGGCCAGCCGTCCTTGTCGCCCTTGTTCTTGGATTTAACCTCTTCATACTTCGCGCTGAACGAACTTCGGTTCCTTACCCGAATGACAGTTCTGTGCACTCATTGATTGTTCAGTTTTCAAAGAGCCGCATCAGTGCCGGACATCTGCCCTTCAATAGCTGGTTCCCGTACCTCTCACTTGGGTCACCGTTCCTCGCTCACTACCAGAGCACGCCGGGGGTCTTGACCGGACTCCTCGCGCAACTCATCGGTGCCCAGCGCGCCTTTGAATGGTCGCTGTATCTCCTTCTCGCGTTATGGCCGCTGAGCGTCTACATCGGCGGTCGCCTTCTCGGCTGGAATCAATGGGAATCAGCCGCTGCATCAGCGGTCGCACCATTAATCAACAATGTCGTTGGGTATGGCTTTGGACACCAGGCCTACGTATGGATTGGCGACGGCCTTTGGACACAACTTTGGGGAATGTGGCTACTTCCCATTACCTGGGGTTTGACATGGCGTGCAATCAGTCGCGGCCAGTACCGATTTGGCGCAATTGTCTCGATGGCCCTGATCGTCACTTTTCACTTCCTCACTGCGTACCTTGCTGGACTCACCGTCATCGTTTGGATCTTGCTCCGACCGTCACAATTCGTCATGCGGTTGCGGAGAACTTTGTTCATCGCTGTTGGCGTTGGCTTGATCACGC
>DASYEA010000978.1:0-3093 GCA_036499265.1 Schlesneria sp.
GTCCCCTTTGCTTTAGATGGTGCCGGGGGCTTCTATCTGTTCGACATGCGAAATGGACCGGTCAATGGCGAGTATCCCATAGCGACAGCGCACGCTGGCAATCTTGGCTGGGATGACGAGTCTGCTTACGCGAAGTGCGCAACCACTTTTGCTGAAGCCATCCTAAGTCGTCGGGACTAGCCGACGTAACAAGGGAGTTCATTTCTCGATTTCAGGCGCGAGAACGCGGGGTTTGAATGAGCGATTGGATCCATAAAACACCCATCTTCAGGAATTTGTGTGGTTGTTTTTTGGCAATCCGGCTCAGCTTCTTTGGTGCCGACTTGACCATCACTAGCGAGAGCCGGATTCCCCGGGGAATCCGGCTGCGTGCGCCTTGGTCAACTAATCGTCGTGCGACCGGCCACCCAGAAGGCCTGCGCGAAACAGGTAGTAAACGAGCACCATCAGCGTGCTGAAGACCGCCGCCACGTATGTCAGGGCCGCCGCATTCAACACTCGATCAATACCTTCGCGTTCGTAAGGCTCGATGATACCCGCTTCGACCACCAGCCGCTTTGCTCGGTTCGACGCATCGAACTCCACGGGTAGCGTGACAATCTGGAACAACAACACCATCGAAAACAGGGCGGCTCCCAACAGCACGACCCACGGCGACAGAAATAATCCGATCCCCATCATCAGCATCCCGATGTTCGTGCCGATGCCGACCGTCGGAACCAATGCAGAGCGCAGTCCGAGCGGCGCGTAGCCGGTCGCGTGCTGCAAGGCATGGCCTGCTTCGTGACAGGCCACGCCAACAGAGGCGATCGAATGGCTACGATACACGTCACTCGACAAGGCGAGCTGGCGGGTTGAAGGATCGTAGTGATCCGACAACTGCCCGGCGACTTCGACGATGTCGACCTCATGCAAACCGGCATCATCAAGTAGTCGCCGTGCCGCCTGCGCTCCCGTGTACCCATGGGAGCTTGGGACTTGCGAGTATTGCGCGAATGCGGAGCGAACTCGAAAACTCGCCCACATCGATAACAAAACGCCGGGCAATGCGAACAATAAATAAAGGGGGTCAAAAAACATGGCTCGATCTGTTGATCATCCTCCGTATTTGATGGTGATACAATTCATTCCTGTGGTCGACTTCGGTCAAACTGTCGTCGCCGTTCCAAGCTGCGACGAGCGTTCTGGCCGATTCGGGCCGCCGCGCGATCGATTGTGACTGGCCATTCTGCATCCTCGACTTCCGCGACGATGTCACCTAACCCTTTCAGGCGGACGACGATCTGGCACGATTTGTCGATTCCCCCTCTAGGGCCATTCGTATCGGTCAAATGGACTGCTGCTTTAGTGATTTGCGATCCGAACCGAGACAGCGCAAAGTCCAGTCTCCGTTCGACATACTCACGCAGGCCATGATCCACATCGACGCCACTGGCATGCATTTCCAACAACATGTGATGTCTCCTCGTTGTCATTCATTTCCGATTTCGTTCATCACTGCACAGGTATTTCTACGCAGGATCGCTGTGGCGGACTAATAGATTGTTTGACTACAATGCATCGGGAAAACCGATGGAGTGGGAATCGCGATGGATTGGCTGAACTATCACCATCTGATGTACTTCTGGGTCGTGGCTCGCGAAGGGAGCATCGCGAAGGCCTGCAAGCAGCTTCGCTTGGCGCAGCCCACGATCAGCGGCCAGATTCGTGAGCTTGAGAAGTCGCTGAAGACAGCGCTGTTCGAGCGATCGGGGCGAAATTTGGTGCTGACCGAAACGGGTCGCATGGTCTATCGCTATGCCGACGAAATCTTCTCGTTGGGGCGAGAACTACAGGACGCTGTCAGAACGCAGCCAACAGGACAACCGATCCAAGTGGTCGTGGGGGTCGTGGATGCCCTTCCGAAATTGATGGTTCATCGACTGCTGGAACCGGTCCTTCACCTGCCCGAAGAGGTACGGATCACCTGCATTGATGGGGAGCCAGACCATCTCATGGCGCAGCTCGCGCTGCACGAGCTTGATCTGGTCCTGAGTGATATTCCCGCTAATCCGCGACTAGGCTTCAAGGCGTTCAATCACTTGCTCGGCGAGTGCGGCCTGACATTCTTTGGAACCGACGACCTAGCCACGCAGTATCGAGAAGGGTTTCCCGAGTCCTTGGACGGCGCTCCGTTCCTATTGCCCAGTGGCAACGCTGCCATGCGACGATCATTGGAGCAGTGGTTTGATGAACTGGGGATCCGGCCGCGCGTTCGTGGCGAGTTTGCGGACAGCGCCTTACTCGAAGCGTTCGGTCAGTTTGGTGACGGCTTGTTCGCCGCCCCCAGCGCGGTTGAAGATGATGTCAAGCGGATGTATCGCGTGGCAGTCGTCGGACACCAGGCCTCTTTGCGCGAGCGATTCTATGCGGTCTCGGTCGAGAAGCGGCTGAAGCATCCAGCCGTCGTCGCGATGTCGGAAGCGGCAAGAACGACATTGTTCCGCTCTTGATTTTGAACTGGCGGCGCTTTCAGGCCGTGAAGCAGGGCGCATGCTTCGCATTCGGCGAAATGGGTGACTAGAATTCCGGCTGCATTCACAACTTGGTCAGTCATCGCTTAAGGATCAACTGATGTCGCAACCGTTGTCTCGTCGCCATTTCCTGTCTGCGTCCGCCGGATTGCTTGCCGCCGGGGCGACGACTTCGTGGAATCCGATCGCGTTTGCCGCCGATCCCCCAGCCAAGGCCCCGCTCTTCAAGATTTCGTTGGCTCAATGGTCGCTGCATCGCCGGTTCTTCAATGATAAAGCCGACCCCCGTGAATTTGCCGCGATGGCAAAGAACGAATTCGGGATCGAGGGGATCGAATACGTCAATCAATTCTTCAAGGACAAGGCCAAGGATCAGGCCTATCTGGGGGAACTCAAGAAGCGAGCGGAAGACAACGGCGTGACCAGCGTCCTGATCATGTGCGACGGTGAAGGAGCGTTGGGTGACCCCGACGAAGCGAAGCGCAAGCAGGCTGTGGAAAATCACCACAAATGGGTCGAAGCGGCGAAGTTTTTGGGATGCCATGCTATTCGCGTGAATGCTCAGTCGAGTGGCACTTAC
>DASYEA010000979.1:0-9412 GCA_036499265.1 Schlesneria sp.
GAAACGAACAGACGCGCCACGCTGGCCCGATTGATGACGGAAGGTGATCAGCCGCAGTTGGCTACCGCCTTCGTCAATCGCTTGTGGGAACATCTCTTCGGCCGGGGATTCACGCAATCAGCGGATGATCTCGGCCCGCATAGTCCGGCCAGCCATCCCGAGTTGCTGAATCTGTTGTCACGGCAATTTGTGCGGAGTGGATACGATACAAAACAATTGGTGCGTTGGATGTGTGCCGCCGAACCTTATCAATTGACGAGCCGATTCGCCGCCGACAATCGCAGTGACGACCCTGTTGAAGGGCAACTGCCGGTTTTCAGTCGCATGTATGTAAAGTCGATGTCTCCCGAACAAGTTTACGACTCATTCGTGATTGCGACGAAAGCACATCAGGCGGGTGGTGTCGATTGGGAGCAGGCCGAATCGCAACGTCAGCGATGGTTGACGCAATTCGTGGTGGATTACGGCACGGATGAAAACGAAGAGGCAATGGAGCTGGATGGAAATCTTGTCCAGGCACTGACTTTGATGAATGGCAAGCTGGCTGAGAAAGCCTTGGAAACGACCACCGGAACGTATCTGGGTGAGATTGTTCGCAAACGAGCGGATGACAAAGAGAAGATTCGTGAGCTGTGCCTTGCAGCATTGTCCCGTTATCCCACCGCGACGGAATTGACGAACATGCGTAAGCTCGTCCGCCAGGACGCAGCACAGATGTCCGCTCGCGGGACGATTCGCCAAGTCGCCGAGGCGGAAGGCTACCAGGATCTATTCTGGGCGCTATTGAACTCCAATGAGTTCACGTCGGTCCATTAATCGCTGTCGCGAACGGTGTTGCCACTATTTCGTGCTGGGGACATTCCCCTGGATTCGCTTGCCATCAACCAGTCGCCACAATGACGGATTGGGTGATTGATCTGCGAGACCCGCGGGCAACCGATTTGGCCGCACGCCATCGTAGCACTGCAGCATCGTAAAACGCTTCAGCGATGCTGGAATCCCAACGGCAGTGAATCCCGGGTGACCTGTCGCAGGAAATGGTCCGCCATGATTCATGGCCGAAACAACAGCCACTCCCGTCGGCATCTTGTCGTTCAAGAGTCGCCCTACTTTTTGTCGCAAAACGAGGGTGATTTGATCGTACAGCCCATCGTCCGAACCGTCGTTCGCTGTGTACAGACTACCTGTCAGGTTGCCCTCCAAAGCATGCGTCACTCCGATGAATTCGCCGTCCGATTCAACGACCACAATCAGCGACGCATTGCCAAACATCTCTGTCTGCAGCGACTCGGGTGAAGCGATGAATTTGGCTCCCGAGACTCGCAGCAATGTATTCTGGCAGCAATAGCCAGCGCCGCCGCCACTCGATCCGCCAGTAACCACCGTGGCACCTTGGCTTACCAAGGTCCGGAAACCCGACTCCAGATGCGATTGCACGCTGGGGCCCAGCAGTGTTCCGACGGGTGCCGCAGAGAAGCGTTCGCCGACCTGGCGAATCCAATCTTCTGTTTCTGCACCTGCTTTTACGACGATCAAACCAGGATTCGTGCAGAACTGTCCCACGCCCATCAGACAACTGGTGGCGAACTGCTCGGCAATGGCAGCGCTTCGCTCGCGAATCGCACCCGGCAGGATATAGATCGGGTTGATACTGGACAGCTCTAGATAGATCGGCTTACCGACTCGGTCTGCGGCCTCTTTCAATTGCGATCCTGCGGATCGGGAACCGGTATAGCCCGATGCCCCAATCTCGGGATGCGAAACCAGGCGTTTGCCATCGTCGTGATTCGTGCGGTAAATCAGCTGGACGAAACCAGCGGGCATCCCCGCTTCATTCGCCGCAAGTTGTGCCTCTTCCGCCAGGATTCGCGTGGTTCCAGGATGCGAAGAATGGCCCTTGGCGATGACGGGATTGCCAGCCGCGATGGCGGCTGCAAAGTCGCCGCCCGCGGCGCTGTTGAAAGCGAACGGAAAGTTATTGGGTCCAAACACCACGACCGGGCCGATCGGCCGCAACATCGATCGAATGTTCGGCGCACTGTCGATTGTCGGCTCTGTCCATGAGCCATCGCGCGCGGCGGCAGCGGCTTGTCGCAACTGATTCGAAGTCCGCGGCAGTTCCGCATCCTTCAGCCGTGGCTGCACGGGCAGAGCCGTCTCTTGATGAGCCATCTCGATCAGTTCGGCGGCGCGAGCGTCGATGCGATCGGCATAACGTTCCAGGAACGCGGCGAAACGATCGCCACCCCAATCTCGAACAATCGCAGCAGCTCGCGAGGCGGATTCGATCGCACGAACGATCTCTGACCAAGGGCTGATCGGATACGTTTCAGGTAGTGGCTCACGCGTCCGAGGGTTAACCGCTTGAAATGTCGATGTCCCCGTGGAAGCAATCCAATGTCCGTCGATCAACACTTGCTGTACTGTCATCGTTGCGTTTCCCATAAACTCCTGAAGAGCGAACGAGTCGCCCCGAACCATCTCGTCCCGACATCGTACACAGTCAACGCGGGGCAAGCGATTGACGGCTGCTGATGGTTCTTCCGTTATTCCGCGTGGCCCTTCTGTCACTCCTACGCAGACGGGAACGACTGTATCCAAGCAGGCGAACTAACCCTCACCGATCAGTGCGAGGAATTCGTCTTCCGAGAGTACTTTGACGCCTAGTGAACTCGCCTTTTCAAGCTTGCTGCCAGCGTCAGTTCCGGCGATCAGGTAGTCCGTATTCTTGGACACACTGCTGGCAGGGCGACCGCCATGCTTCTGAATGAGGGCATGCATGTCGTCTCGCTTGAAGCGAGCCAAGGTTCCGGTCACCACTAGGGTCTTTCCGGAAAGCAATCCCTCAGTTTGTCGCGCGGCCGCTTCCGCCGCCGCCGCTTCGCTGCCCATATTCAGGCCGAGTTCCTTCAGTTCCGAAACGATTCGTTGACCGTAATCACTCGCAAAAAAGGCATGCACCGCCTTGGCGATCACGTCGCCAATCTCATCCGTTTGAGCCAGATCCTCTTCCGATGCGCGGGCCAATGCTTCCATAGAACCGAATCGATCAGCCAATAGTTGCGCGGTCCGCGTCCCCACGTGCCTCAGATTCAACGCGGTCAGCAAACGCCAGAGCGGGCGTTCGCGGGAGGCTTCGATTCCAGCTAGAAGATTGTCGACGGACTTGGCTCCTAACCTTTCCAACTCCAACAGTTCGGTTCGTCGGCCTGGCAACCGATAGATATCCGAGAAACTGGCCAAGAGTTTGTTCTCGGTCAATTGTTCGATCAGCTTCGTGCCCAGTCCTTCAATGTCCATGGCGGCTCGTGAGGCGAAGTACCGCAGTGCTTCGCGAAGTTGAGCCGGACAGCTTGGATTGGGGCAACGGACGTAGACGCCCCCTTCATCTTTTTCGACAGGGGTTCCGCATTCAGGACATTCGGTCGGGAACGGAAAGGGTCGCTCGGTGCCGTCACGTCGATGAACCTCCACGCGCACCACATGGGGGATAATCTTCCCGGCCTTCTCGACAATCACCCAATCGCCGATCTGTACTCCCAGTCGCGCCAATTCGTCAGCGTTGTGCAGACTTGCTCGAGAGACGGTCGTTCCGGCGATTTCAACAGGCTCTAAAGATGCCACCGGGGTTAACGCACCAGTCTTGCCGACTTGAACCGTGATGCCAGCCACCCGCGTTTCGGATTCGTACTTTTCCCATTTGAACGCCACGACCCAGCGCGGTGCTTTACTCGTGGATCCCAATTCCTGTCGCACCGCCAGGTCATTCACCTTCAAGACGATGCCGTCGACCTCAAAGTCCAGTGCGTGCAGATCCTGCATCAGCGTCTGGCAATACTCGACTGCCGCTTCAAAACTGGGCTGCACTGCCGTGCGCGGAACAGAAGGGATACCGAGTTGTTCGATTCGTTTTAAGAAGTCGCTGTGCTTCTTGAACGTCGCTCCTTCCAGGCTGCCTACGCTATGAGCAAAGAACCGGACCTTTCGTTCCGCACATTGAGCGGGATCGAGTAGTTTGATGCCGCCCGCCGTCGCATTGCGCGAGTTCTTTAGTGGCTCTTCGCCTCGTTCGGCCGCAGCCAATTGCAACTGGGCGAAATCACTGTTGGAGATATAAGCCTCACCACGTACTTCCAATAGTGACGGAATGTCGCTGTCGAAGAGATCGCTCTTGGATTTGTGCGACGTGTCCGTCAGTTGCAATGGCACTCCGCGCATCGTGCGGGCGTTGTGAGTGACATCGTCACCGCGGCGGCCATCGCCACGCGTGACTGCTCGCACAAGCTTTCCCTCTTCATAAATCAGCGAGAGGGCGACGCCGTCAACTTTGTACTCGACCAGCCACTCGCAGGGATGCCCGCCCAACTGCTTAGAGACTCGCTGACCGAACTCTGCCAGTTCGGCTTCATTATAGACGTTGTCGATCGACAACATCGGAACGCGATGTTCAACCGTGACGAAGCCCGCAATGGGAGTTCCACCGACTTTGCGAGTCGGGCTTTCATCCGAATCGAATTCAGGATGCTGGGCCTCCAGATCCTTGAGCTGCTTCATCAGCTTGTCATAGTCGAGATCCGAGAACTCTGGTGTCGCCTGCACGTAGTACAGGGCGTCATGTCGCCGGATCGTCGCGCGCAAGGACTCGATCTGCTTACGAACAGAGGTGCTCATTGGAATCCAACCACGAGAAGTGCCACGATGCGAATCGAAAATCCGCATTCATGATGAAGCCGCATTCGCGCGGCCGCAACCCAGGCCGGTGGGCGAAGTCATCCGCCTGATGAACCAGCATGTTCTGGCTGCTCAGACGGCTCTCCAATCATGCCGTCAACGGCAGCAATCCAGCGAGTCCTGAGGCGATGTCGATGCAGATCTCTTCCCCAGCAACGACAATAACAGCTGAGGATCCGCTGCCGGACAAATGGATTCTCTTCATCGCAGGAATGACAGATGCGGACGCGAGATTATCGTGGCGGAGGAGGAAGCTCTTCGTACCCACGACGAATCGGATTCGGAGCACTCGTCGGTTCAAGTAATAGTGGCGTCTTTTCTGGCGAAGCGGAGGCCACTTCCTGAATCGGGCCAGATATCGCGGTCAGTATCGAAGCCGCGTTCTTTTTCCAGGCACTCTGCCATTCGGGACTCGAATTCAGCTTCAGCGAGATCACTGCGGCGTCCAAGGTTACGTCCGCAAACTCTTCGATCGATCCGGGGACCTGTTCCGGGTCCAAGAGCTGAACGTGTAACTTGTATCGCTTCTCTAGCTCATCGCCCACATCGGTGGCAGCGCGATTGTATAGCACGGTCGAACGTCCGCTGGTTGACGTCAGGTGAATCACGCGGCGTGGGCGGAAGGAATACAGCACGTCTAGAATCGCCTTCGTTTCTGCTTCGCTCGCTGGTCCGCTGCCGGTCGACTTGTCTGGCATCAACTGATAACGTCGACTTGGGAAGTTGCGGTTAATCAAAACGCCACGCAAGTTCGTAGGGATCCGGTTCATCAATCCTTCCGGGTTCCCAGCTCGTACGATCATGATTTCGTTGTTTTGCAGCAGGTCGCTGCGACGCAACAGCGCTTCGGCTAGTTCGTCATTCCAGCGAGTTCCAACCACATCGAGTCCATCCAGTCCGGCGATGACCAGGGTGCGAATCCCCTGTCTCCCAAATCGTCGCGAGTGCAGCGGCATTCCCGCTCCTGATCGGCCGATCAACTTCCATTCCGCATCGACCAGTGGAGCTTTCGTTGGTTGCTTACTTCCCTGCAGCAATTCGGTCTTGGGCCTCGATCCCGCAGAGGAAGGTTGCTTTACCGAGACCGCAGGTTCGCGATTGGCTCCATTCGGTGGAGGAGTCGTGGGCTGCTTCTTGACGATTGTCGCTTCGGAAATGGTGGGCTTGCCGAGTGTTGGTGCTGTCACGATGTCTTGTGACACTGTCGACTGAGGTTTCGTCGCTGGCGCAGTATCTGGCAGGGGCGCTGCTTCTTTCGTCTGCACCAATTCGGCTTCAGGCTGATTGATTGTCGCTGTGGCATCTGCCGGAGCAATACCGGAAGCATCGTTCCCTGTTGGCGAATCGCTGGATGCGAACGGGATCAGTTCGTCATCAACAGCAGGAGACTCTGCAGCGGCCTGTGAGATGATATCTGCAGGAGCAGGCACGTCGTTTGACGCGCTGCTACCGCGAACGAATTCGTCCAGAACCGAAGTCACCTCTGTACGGGCCTGACTGATCGTATCTCGCACGACCAGCGGAGGCTCTTCGTGGTTCGCGGCAATATCGGTTGAGGCCGCCTTCAGCGTGTCGTCCGCCGATTGCCAGTCGAAGAGCGGACGCCCCACTTTTGCCTGCGATTCCGCGGCGGGGGCAGGCGTCTGCTGTGTGTAGGCGTAAGCGATGCCAGCGGCACCGACTGTCAGGGTGGCGAGAAACAGGCGCACGTCGGTCTCCAGACTCGGCGCGGGGGTAGCGCCGTCGTGCGGAAGGGAAACGCGAGCGGCTCAACCAAGAGCCGCTCGTTAGCGAAAACCGGCGTCGACGTGATCGTTAGTCTTCGTCGATGCCCAGACGAAATTTCATCTGTTCGAAGGTTCGTGCAAACTCTTCGGTCGAAGAATGAACATGCTCAGCTTCGGTGATGAACTTGAGATCCTCGCGACAAGGCAAACCGAAGTCGTCCAGGATGTCTTCGAAATCAACCAGTTCATGACCGTACATGATCAGCAGCTTATGCTCGTCGAACTGAACTTCGAGCGGTACATTCGGATTCAAGACCGCCAAGCCGCTGCAGCCGTCGTTCATCAGCAGATCTTCGAAGTCATACAGCATGCTTTTCAGCACGGGCATGTCGATATCTTCGCGATACAAATCTTCGTGACCGCCCCGTCGTTCGTGGCTGGTCTCCAGCACGATGTCGACCTGATTTCCCAGCGGATTCAGAAGTTCAAAAAACAGATCCGTGAGAACTTCGCGGCTGGCCGAAGCCATGATCACCGGGATCTTGATCCCCGTTTCGCGATCATGATATGAATCATGCCGGTATCCCGCCTGCGGAACGACTTGCAAGTCGTACGAAGGACGGACGGCATCCGTCAAAGTAAACGAACCGTATCGGGCGATCTTCAAGTGGGTCTCGAGTTGCTCTTCGTCCAAGTTCTCGAAGCTGCTGCCACCATGTTTCGATTCGCCGTCGCGATACGTGTTCTTGAAGAAGCGTTTCAAGAACCCCATTTTCGTTAACCCCCCTCAAGGCCCGAATGCGATCAAACAGTTTTTCGCGACGGATCCGTATCACCTGAACTCAAAACCTCGCGGTCCAATCAAGCGCACACGCCGCGTCGACTCAACTCTAGCACGCGTTTATTTACCGCTCGGTTCCCGCTCTTCAGTTCGACGGGGAATTCTGGCAGTGAGGTCAACAGCTTCGCGGGAAAAACCGGCCAGGTCGCCATTGCCGGAAACAGTGACCTGTCGACGCAAAACTTTTGGGGAATTGAGGAAAACGCTGCCGCTTGCGGTAAAAAGTCGACCAGTTCTGAATTTACCGGCAGACTTTGGCGGCTGGACACAGATGTTTGGCCAGTGATCCGAGGCAGTCCACTGGATCAGGATCAGCCACGAATTTGGCCTATTTGAGAGAAGCTGAGGGACAAGAATCTGACTCAAATTCAGGCAAACCGCGCTGCATCAGTTGCGGATCTGATGGGGACCTGGCGGGAATGAAGAAAGAAATCGAGTGGCTGCTCACACCGGCAGGTTTTCAGCCACAAACGGGAAGAGCGATGCTGAACCGCGTGCCGCGGCCGACTTCGCTTTCGCAGGAAATCGTGCCGTGATGCGCTTCGACAATCTTGCGGACTGTCGGCAGTCCCAGGCCGCTGCCACCCTTCTTCGTCGAATAGAAGGCGTCAAACATGCGAGCCTGCGTCTCGGGGCTCATCCCCTTGCCGTTATCGATGATTTCCAGCACGACCTGATTGTCACGCTGATACGTCTGCAGTTCCAAGACGCCGCCTTGCGGCATGGCCTGTTGCGCGTTGCGAGACAGGTTCATCACGACCTGCCGCCACAAATTGACATCCAGTTTGACCGGCGGCAGATTCGCGGCCAGGTGCGGACTGATATCGATCCCCTGCTCGGCCGCTTGCGAAGCGTAGAACTCGATGAATTCAAGGACCGTCTGATTCAGATCGGCGGGTTTCAGGGTCAGAGTCCCTACCCGGGCGAACTGCAGAAAGTCATCAAGGATACGATCGAGTTGCTGGCACTGCCGCTTCACCACATTGAGCTTATTGAGAATCCGGCGATCTCGCTGCGAGTCGCATTCCCCCAGCTCTTCTGAAAGCAGATCGAGGTTCAGTCCGATCGTGGAGAGAGGATTACGGATTTCGTGAGCCAGTCCCCCTGCGAGCGTGGCAATCTCGGCGTATTGCGTGCGCAATCGCTCGTGGTCGTCGGCGAGGTTATTGAGCTCTGTAACGGATTCGTCGGTCATAACGTTTCCGATTCGAAACCGACCGTTCGCAAAAACAGCCCGGCATCGACGATGCCGGGCTGGTCACTTCAGATTTGTCCCAAGACGTTCCGAAATTACTCGTCTTCGGCTGGGGCTTCGCCTTCTGGAGCGGCCTGCTCAACCAGAATGGCTTTGCGCGACAGCTTGACGCGATTCTGTTCGTCGATGGCGATCACCTTCACCTGGATCTTGTCGCCGACTTTACAGATGTCTCCGACGTTCTTCACGAAGCCGGTGTCGAGTTCGCTGACGTGGCAGAGGCCGTCCTTGCCAGGAGCGATTTCGATGAAGGCACCGAAATCCTTGATCGAACTGACCGTCCCGTTGTAAACGCGACCGACCTTGATTTCTTCGGTCATCGCTTCGACGCGAGCGAGCGCGTCTTCGGCACCTTCGCTCTTACCGCAGGAGATCATCACGGTCCCGTCGTCGGTGATATCGATCGTCGCGCCAGTTTCTTCCTGGATCGCTCGGATCGTCTTACCACCGGGGCCGATCAACAGACCGATTTTGGCGGGGTCGATCTTGGTACGCAGCAAACGCGGGGCGTTGACGGAGATCTCGGATCGCGGACGACGAATGCCGGTCAGCATCGTCTTCAGCAACTCGATGCGGGCCTTGCGAGCCTGCTCGAGCGTCTTGCGGATGATTTCTTCGTTGATGCCAGCGATCTTCAGGTCCAACTGGATCCCAGTCACACCCTTCTGAGTTCCAGCGACCTTGAAGTCCATGTCGCCGAAATGATCTTCGTCGCCCATGATGTCGGTCAGCAATTCATACCGATCCTGCTCCTTAACGAGCCCGATCGAAATCCCTGCAACTGGCTGAGTGATTGGCACACCGGCGTCCATCAGAGACAGGGTGGCGCTGCAAACCGAAGCCATCGAGCTGCTGCCG
>DASYEA010000980.1:0-1810 GCA_036499265.1 Schlesneria sp.
AGACCACGGGCAGTCGGGAGCAACTCCACCAAAATCTCGTCAGGATGGGCATCGAAAAGCTGCTGGCGATTCTCCTGTTCCCTTCGATTTCGTTCATGCTCCGGATCGGGCTTACGGTCGATCGTGGCATCGCTCTCATCCGGCTCAAAATTCAGGCTCTTCCACAAACGCGGATGTAGTGACATCCGGAACGGCGCGACCGCCCGACGATTTCCAGCGTCCCGAGCGACGAGCGTCTTGAAGTCGATCGCGCGATGCAACATGGTCGGGATCGCGTCGTCGGACCAGCCTGCTCTGGAACAGATCCAGATGGCATCTGGCGTAGCCATCAGCCACGAATCGCACTGGCCTTCGGCAGCCACTGAACCGTTGCCGGAGAACTGAGAAACCATCATCTGCATGATGTCTCCCAAAAACGGCATCGTCCTGATGTGGTGAACTGGCCAGCCTTCCACAGCGGTCGTCGTCAGAGACTTCTCATCGTCGTTCATCACCCTCCGCATCCACTCTTCAAACTGCTGGGGAAAATCTCGATTCGTGGGGAGCTTCAGCCCGTACAAAGCGACATTCGCATCACCATCCCGCTCGCCCGTGCAGAGCAGTTCGAATTTATTCGATTCCAGAATGCGGCATCCCAGGTTGATCATCGAGGCATTTTCTTTTAACTCCTTGACCTGATCGGGATCGGTTGCTGTGGCCACATAATTCTGGATAGCCGCTGCCAGCGGTCTCGTATGCCGTTGTGGAAGTGCCAGTGAGATCCCCAGCGAATGGTTATAGTCTGCGTTCCACAACGCATCGAAAGCAGACTTCTTCGGAGTGATCTCTGTGGCAAATTTGGCAAGCTTCCCCTCGGCGGTTCCATTTACTTCCAGATCGAGAATTGACCGGACGCCCGCTTCGATTCGAATGCCGAGCGTGACTTCGTCGACTTGGGTCATCGCCAAGTCGAGCAACTCGCGTGAAATGTCACCCAGCGCGCGCCTCAGCAGATAATTGCGTTCCTGCTCATCATCGCGTCGCTGAAGCCCTGCGTCATATACCGATTTGATTCCTTCCGCCCCCAGCGATCTGAACAACGGCGGCAATCCCTTCAACTGCAACGAAACGGCCACATCATTCTTGCCGAGTACGCTCTTCCCGATCTCTCGCGGATCGGGGCAATGATCTACAGTGTCGCCGTCGTCTCCGAGAATCACGTAGTTGCCAAACCTGCGTAGATACTCGTCGACACCCTCATCATTGCGAAAACAATTCGCCTTTCCTTCGACCGGTGTCAATTTCGCCAGCGCCAGAAACTGTTGATAGTCCTTTACAGGAAAGTAGGCGACGAAGCGTTTCGGAGAGAGCCCAATTTCCGACACGGCCCCGAATAGACCAGAGTAGGCCTCAGCCGCGGATTCTTTGTCGTCCTCGCCTTTCTTCGCGTCAGGTGCTGCAGCAGGCATCAGGAGTGCGCTGTCGAAGAAATACATCACGCCGACCGGCTTGGTCAGATCGAACCACTGCGACGTGGTCGCATCTTCCAGGTCTATCTCTACCATCTTCAGCAAAGCGACCACATCCTCGCGCGTGGCAGCATTTCCACTCGTCTGCATCACGTCAACGGCCCGATCGAGCAGCCGGTCCACGCTAGCAACTGCCACCACGACCAGCGGATAATCATCCTGAGCGGTTGCTCTGCTCACCAAGAAACAATTGACGGCGAAGGCCGCGAACAACAGCAAAAAATCACATCGAGCGACTTTCGACATGAGCACATCCTTGCATACAAACAGACATTTTGTCTGCCGGATCATATCGATAAGTG
>DASYEA010000981.1:0-5602 GCA_036499265.1 Schlesneria sp.
CGGGAGCCAATAACGAACCAAAGGCGACGACTGTCATCACCGATCTTAGCCAAGACCAATACTGGTAACGATTCGCCACGATGCCACCCGCAACGAATCCAACCAGCAGGGTGAGCCAGCCGAATCCGCCACTCAGAGATCGATGACTTACGATGCCGAGTACAATCACGAGTGTTGATGTGGCGATGAGTCCCCGGAGGGCAACCGTTCCAAGTCGCGGGCTGCGGAGTCGGCAGAGGCCGATCACTGAGAGTAGGATCGCGGGAACGAGAATCGACCAAATGATCATGAAGAGGACGACACTGATCCCATCCAGCGAGATGAGATACGGGACTCGTTCTTGCAGGCGGCCATACATGGGCATCGCGACGGCGACCGCAAACACCGCATATCCATGCAGGATCCAATCCCAATTCCTGCTGGATTCGCTCGCTTGAGAGCTTTGGATAGCCGTATGTGCAGTTTGCGGTGAGTTTTGATTCTGGGTTGAATGCATTACGTATTTACCACGGCTTACGAGGCGACCCGCCAGTCGCACAATAGCTGTCTTGCGCGAGTTGCGGTAGCAACTTGAGGGCAGGTCAGGTCTTATCTGCGGTGATCCGTTTGCCATCGGGCTTCCCCGTGCCGCCACTTGGATTTAGAATGGTGGGACCGTGGACCGGCTTGTTCATCAAGTGCGGTAACTGCAATTTGCTGACAGACGGAGCTGACACCATGAAAATATTTGCAACGTCCCGCCTGCTTGCGCTCGTCGCGGTGGGATTGATCCTGGTTGGATGTGCGGCCCGACAGGGGGGGGCCGTCGAAGACGCGAAGGGAACCGCGAAGCCGAAAGGAAAGGCCAACCGGCTATCTCGGGAAACCAGCCCGTATCTATTACTGCACGCCCACAATCCAGTCGATTGGTACGCCTGGGGGCCCGAGGCCCTGGAGAAGGCTCGCAAAGAAGGAAAAATGATTTTCCTTTCCGTGGGATATAGCAGTTGCTACTGGTGCCACGTCATGGAACGCAAGGTCTTCATGAACGAGGCTATTGCGAAGACGCTGAACGAGAACTTCGTCTGCATCAAAGTCGATCGCGAAGAGCGGCCCGACATTGACGATGTGTACATGACAGCGTTGCAGGTCTATTACCAGGCGATCGGTGCCCCGGCGAGTGGTGGCTGGCCGCTGTCCATGTTCTTGACTCCAGAAGGAAAGCCATTGGCAGGTGGGACCTACTTCCCTCCAGAGGACACCGACGGAGCAACAGGTTTCCCGACCGTTCTCGAACGACTGATCGATCTGTGGGCCAACAAGAAGGATCAGATGGAGGGGAATGCCGAGATCCTGGCGAGCGAAACTCGGCGCGTGATGCGTCCCAAGATGTCGTTAAAGCCCGTCGATGCAAGCCTGGCCCTGGTTCAGAAATCTTTCGATTCCGTGGTCAGTAGTGTGGATCCCGATTTCGGCGGCGTCGACTTCAACCCGCAGCGGACCAAGGGCCCGAAATTCCCGACCCCTGCCAAACTGTTGTTCGTGCAAGAGATGCTCAAACGACAATCCAATCCGGAAGCGGCAGAGCTACTTGATCTGACCTTGATGCAGATGGCCTGTGGCGGCATTCGCGATCATGTCGGCGGCGGGTTTCATCGCTATTCGGTGGATCGACAATGGCAGGTTCCACACTTCGAAAAGATGTTGTATGACCAGGCTCAACTGGTAGATGTCTATGTCGGTGCTTACGCGGCCACTCAAAACAAGCTGTACAAGCAGGTCGCCGAAGAAATCTTGCAGTTCGTCGAACGTGAACTGACATCCAATGATGGTGGTTTCTATTCCGCTCTGGATGCCGAAACAAATGGGATTGAGGGAGAAGTCTACGTCTGGGAGTCACGCGATATCGACAAGATCCTGGGCGATGCAGCCCCTGCATTCAAAGAGGCATACCATGTCAAAGAGCTCTCTGACTTCGAGCACGGAAATGTCTTAAGGCTTTCTCCAAAGCAATTGCCGGGTCCGGCGCGCGATATCGCAATTGGCAGCACTTCACAGTCAGATGAATTTGCCGCGTCCCGGCAAAAACTGTTGCTTGTCCGCAATCAGCGACCAAAGTTGCTGCGCGACGAGAAAATCCTGGTGGGTTGGAATGGCTTGATGATTGGCGCGTTTGCTCGAGCGGGCGCGTCACTCCAACAACCGGAGTTCATCCGGACCGCAGAAAAGGCGGCCCTGTTTGTGATGGGCAACCTTCGTGATCAGCAAGGTCGCTTGCTACACACGTACACAGCGGGCCAATCACGGCTGAATGCTTACCTGGATGACTATGCGTTCGTTATCGATGGTTTACTGGCTCTTCACGACGCGACGAACGACGTGAAATGGCTGCGGGCCGCCAAGCAGTTGCAAGACGATCAACTGAAACTGTTCCGCGATGAAGCGGGCGGGGCGTTCTTCTTCACTTCTCATGATCACGAAGAGTTGCTGGCCAGGACTAAGAACTGCTACGACGGAGTGCTGCCAGCGGGCAACAGCGTCAGTGCGCGCAACCTCACCAAGTTGGCGACGTTGACAGGTGAGAAGCGATATCTGGACGAAGCCAGAACGATCGCCGATTTCTTCGCTTCCAATCTGGACCAGAATCCGCGTGGTCTGACGGTGCTGGCACTGGCGATCGCGGAGATGCTACCTGCCGAAGAGCCAAAAGGACAATCTTCCGTTCCCGTTCCCAAAACAGTGGCGCAGGCGGGCGGCAAAATCCCGCCTGCTGGCGATTCGCCATTGATTCAGGCATCGAATCAAAAGGAAGAGGCACCCAAGAAGGACGAGAACGTCAAGGCTCAGGCATTTTTGTCAGTGGACAAGCTGCCTGCGGGCAGTTCGTGCCAAGTTGTCGTGGTCTTGAACATCGCCAAGGGATGGCACGTGAATGCGAATCCCCCGATGCCTGACTATTTGATTCCCGTCAAAGTGAGTTGGAAGTCCAAGAACAAGGTCCAACTGACTGATGTGAAGTATCCGAAAGGGACCGCCTTCCGCTTTAAGGGCTCCGACGAAGATGCATTCGTCCATGAAGGAGAAGTTCACATTCGCGGAACTCTGGAAATCCCCAAGGAAGCTGGTGGCCTGACTGAAGACATGGAGATCACTGTCAATTACCAGGTCTGCAACGAGGATGGATGTTTGCCACCCAAGAACATCAAGCTCACTGCGAAGCTGCCGATTGCCAAGCACGGCGAAGCAGTGAAACCGATCAATGGGAAGCTCTTCAACGCCAAAATCGACGCGAGTCGTTAGGCCGACCTTGTTACATTTCTGTGAATACCCGAAATCGGCATTTGGATTGCTTCCAAGTCGTTCCGATGTGGGTATTGCGCACGTCCTTCGCGCCGAGCGGACCGTTCTGGCGTCCTTGCACGAAACTCGGCGAAAACGACGACAGCTCTTTTAGGCCTCGATTGAAGGGATGACGTCATGGAATCGGCAACGCAATACAAAGAGGGCTCGCTGGTCAAAACAAAGATTGTGGCGACGGTTGGGCCTGCTTCTGGCTCGCGTGAGAAGTTGGCCGAACTGCTGAGCGCCGGTGTCGATGTTGTCCGCTTGAACTTTGCGCACGGCAATTACGAATGGTTCGCACAGATCGTCGAGTGGATCCGGTCGTTGTCGAAAGAGATCGGCCGTCCGATCGGAATCTTGGGCGACCTGTCCGGTCCGAAAATTCGGTTGGGAATGCTGCCCGAAGAGGGCGTGCGCCTGCGTCATGGAACGACAGTTGAATTTGTGCGCGCCTCCATGGAGGCGCGCACGGACATGGTTCCGCCTCAATTGACCTGTACATATGAACCGCTGATCGATGATCTGCGCCCCAATGATCGCGTCCTGCTGGCCGACGGCACGGTTTCCTTGCGAGTGATGGAACAGAACGCAACAGAAGGTCGAGTCCTCTGTGAGGTGTTGCAGCCCGGATTGATTCGCAGCCGCCAGGGGGTCAATCTTCCCGGTGTCGCGCTGAGTACCCCCAGCTTGACGGACAAGGACCGCCTCGACCTGCATTGGGCCTTGGATCATGGGATCGACTACATCGGCCTGAGTTTCGTGCGCTGTGTTGACGACTTAAAACTACTGCGTCAGGTGATCAGTCAACACCCGACAAAGACACCACCGTGGATCGTAGCCAAGATCGAAAAGGCGGAAGCGATTGCAGATCTTGAGGCCATTATTGCAGAAGCGGATGCCGTGATGGTCGCTCGCGGCGACCTCGGTGTCGAAACAGACATCTATCGCGTTCCCGGTCTGCAGAAGCGAATCATCCGCCTGTGTAACGAGCATCGCACGCCTGTGATTACAGCAACGCAGATGCTCGACTCGATGCAGAAGAATGAATTGCCGACTAGAGCCGAAGCGAGCGACGTGTTTAATGCCGTGCTGGACGGAACCGATGCCGTCATGCTGTCTGGCGAAACGGCGGCGGGCGATTATCCCGTCGAAGCCGTGGCGATGATGAGTCGTATCGTTCGAGAGGCAGAACGATTGCTCGAACCAAGACTGACTCCGACAGATCCTCGCAGTTTGCCTCGAAACCGGGCGACTGCGATTACCGAAGCGGTGACTCATGGGGCCGCCACGGCTGCCAGTCACTTGGGTGCCGACGTGATCGTCGCCGCGACGGCAGGTGGCAAAACCGCCATGGCGATCTCCAAGCAACGGCCCCACGTGCCAATTGTCGCGCTGACCGACCGCCCTGAAGTGGCTCGCCGGATGTGCCTGTTTTGGGGTGTCGTCCCTGTCGAAACCGAGGCTGTCGCCTGGGCACCGAGAGAATTGCTGGCGTTCGTGACGAAGCTGGGACGCGAGCAGAATCTGCTCGATTCCGGCAGCAAGCTCGTGCTGGTCGGCAGCAGTGACTGGACGCTGGAATGGCATGACATGATGCTGGTCCACGTCGTGTTGTAGGTTACTCTCCCGCAAGCTGATCAAAGCGCATCTTGTCCAAGAGACTGGACGCATCTAAAGTGCCAGATGAAACCCGTCATGCACTCGGAGATTTCGAGTGTATGCTTGTATTGGTTTCAATCCTTGATTGGCAGTCTTTGGAAGGTGGGTGAGATCATGGCTCAATTCAAGCGGGCTTCCTGGATCGCGGTGCTTGGGTGCCTTGTCGCAGGGCTGACGGGGCAGGTCGCGTTTGCTCACGGTGGGGGACACGGTGGTGGTGGTCATGGCGGAGGCGGCCATAGCGGTGGCGGGCATATGGGAGGGGGCGGTCACATGGGTGGCGGCGGACACCACCATGGCGGGGGAGGCTACGGCGGCGGGCATTACGGTGGAGGGGGCTACTACGGTGGTGGGTATGGGCGTGGATATGGATTAGGCTACGGCTTGGGTTATGGCAACTATGGCTATGGTGGTGGTTACGGCTACAACTCGCCTTACTGGTACAATCGACAAGGGTACTACAGCCCGCAGGTTCAAGGTTATCCCGCCTACGCTACGCAGCAGTACACGGTTTCAACAATGTCGAACGTTACTGCACCCGATGGTGGCACAGTCGTGCTGTTCGTTGCTGCGGACTCCCCGACCGGAATTCAGTACACGTAGAATGGTCAGCCGTTCACTC
>DASYEA010000982.1:0-2515 GCA_036499265.1 Schlesneria sp.
CTTCTCGGATGCGGTTGGCGATTACCCGCGACTGGAAGTGGTGCTCTATTGTCGGCCAGTCAGTTTAGATCCATCGCCTGCATGCGCCGTAGTTCGTGGCTGCGAAATTTTCCGGGGGCGAGGCAGAGGCAGGTGGTGCCGGCGGTGACCATCATGCTGCCCATGAGCAGCAGAGGGTAGTAGACGTTGTAGGATTGACCGGTTGAGACGGCCACGATTCCGCAGATCAGTGCCAACACTCCTGTCACGGCGATGAAGCCGGATAAGGCCAGGACTACTTTTTTTCCTTTGCCGAGGCCTGTCAGGACGCCGATGACGGCTCCCATCAGGCCCATGAAGGCGCCGCCGAGTCCTCCGACCAAGCCTCCTGTCGAACCGCTCCACCAGTCCGCGGCGTTGGCGGCCATCATGCTGTCGATCGGGATCAATTCCAGTGGGCCGATTTCGACTGTGCCTGGTCCATTCAGGACGAGGTTGATGGCCAGTTTGGTGGGTGCGGGAGCCTGGCCCAGAGTGTGAAACGGCAAGATGAATTCCCGCTCGGGCGAGGTTCCGGTCACCGTGCTCATCGGTCCGCTGGTATCCATGGTCCGCGTGAAGTACTTGCCGCCGTCTGGAAAATGATTCCACATTTCCAGGTAACCGGTACCGACAACGTTGTCGTAGCGGATCTTTCCGCGAACGGCGTAGCCGGGTGTGGTGATCTTCGGCGATTCGATTTCGCAAAGCGGAATCGATATGGCACCTGCTGGCGCGTTGACGATCTTTAGTCGCGCTGACTTACCATCCTGACCCGACACAACCTTGCCATTGTCCAGTTTTCCCGCCTCTTTCAATTGGGCCCAGTCGACGGTGGCGACAGGTGCGACGGCGGCATCTGTTGCCAGGCCCTCGCGTCCTTGAATCAGCATCAGCGCAGTCAAACCGAACAAACATGGCCGCATGAGATGACTCCATCAACAAATTGGATAGATCGAGCGCTATTCAGGTGCGATCTGGAATAGACGTCCGCAACTGGTCGTCGGGCATGAAGTCGCGCATCAGTCGCGATTGCTCGGCGCGATGCGCATCCAATAACAACTTCATCGTCGTGTGATCGATCTTGCCGTCGATGTGTTGAGCGCGCAGTTGCCGCTCAAACTCGCTGACAATCTGTTCTTCGTCGAAAACCTTGATCTTCTCGATCAACCGATCCAAGCGCAATCGGACAGTCGGATAACTGATTCCATACTCTTCAGCAACGGCCTTGAGCGAGCCCGAAGCGAGGACAAATCGCTTCAAGAAGCTCTTGTCTTCGTCACTCAACCTGTCGATCCAGGAGGGTCGCAGATGGGTCAGAGACAATTGAATTCTCCGCAAAGTGATTGTGCGGATGCATTCTATTGTTGATATTGTTTATGTCAACTTTAATTTTGTTTATTTTTGGGTGATAAGGGTGCCACCCATTTTCCCGAACGCGGTGCCGTTTTGGGGCGACGCGACGCGCGGGGCGATGCCCACGCGGTTAAACGAAATAGCCTCGGCGTCTGCCGAGGCTAGTCGTGACGAGGTTGCGGAACGCAATCATCTGTCTCAATCGGAAAAGTCGGCCACTGTCGATTTAGTAGACATTCGTTGCGGTGTCGAGAGTTGGACGTTGTCGTATGATGAGTCTGGTCAATAACGGACAGAATTGCTTCCAGTGGTGACGATCACGCCATGCTTAGCCGTCTTAAATCGTGGTTCGGATTCGGGTCGTTTTCGAATGAGCAGTTCGAACGGCAGCGGCGCGAGTTGTTAAAGAAGACGCCGGTTCCCGTCTTCTGGCTGTTCGGGAAGACAGGCAGCGGCAAGTCTTCGATTGTTCGTTATCTGACTGGTGTGACGCAGGCTGAGATCGGGAATGGATTTCGTCCGCAGACCAGAACTTCGTCGCAATACGATTTCCCCAACAGCGAACAGCCGATTGTGCGGTTCCTGGATACGCGGGGGTTGGGCGAAGTCGGGTACGATCCGACCGACGATCTGAAACATTTCGATGCCACTACGCACGTGATCATTGTCGTGGTCCGTGTCATGGATCACGCCTTGCAGGAGATCGTCGAGTCGCTGCGCAAGATTCGCGCGGCACGACCGACGCGTCCGATTGTTCTCGCCCTGACTTGTCTGCACGAGGCCTATCCGTTCGAGCAGCATCCCGAGCCTGATCCGTTTGACGTGTTAAAAACATCTGGTGATGGCGCACACGTGAACCAAGTGTCGAACGTGTCATCGCTCGCGAAGTCGCCCGAATTGCATCGCTGTCTCGTCGAACACGAACATCGCTTTGCCGGATTGGTTGATCGAATTGTGCCGATCGATCTGACTCAGCCCGAGGATGGGTTTGTTCAACCGGAATACGGCGGAAAACGATTTGAAGAGACTCTGATTGAGGTGCTACCGGCCGCCTGTCGTCAAACATTGTTGCACCTGGATGACATCCGCGATTCGCTGCAGGATCTGACCGAGAAGCAGGCGATGCCGATGATCATCGCGT